>DYRX01000116.1 GCA_020718525.1 Victivallis vadensis | reverse complement strand
TCCCTAGAAAAAGCCCTCCGCTTTTCCGGTGGAGGGCTCTCGATTTCAAACAGTTTTTCGGTATCCTGTTATTCCAGCGGGTGATCCTGATAGATGATGTTGTAGATGTCGTGGTCAGGACCGACAACCCACTCCGGCTCCATGAGAGGACCATATCCCCAGCCAGTTTCGCGGGGCTCGTCAACGGCGCCAGGCAGAGGAACAGGAAATGTTACTATCTCGACGACTCCAATCATTTCTCTTGCAACGAAGAAGCCAATCCCCTTGAGAATTCCGTAACTGCATGCGGCAAGCCCGCCTTCCTCCTGATTGACATCATAGACCTTCATTGGAATTTCAAGGGCGCCCGCGCCGACGTTGATAATTCCTCTGCCAAGCTTCCTCATGGGGTCTCCAGCGGAAAGCGGCTGTATGCTCGCGAGAGCGACGGCGACAAGAGCGACTGCAAACAAGAACCCTGCATTTTTCTTCATGCTATCACCATTTAGTGCTGGTTTTCGGTAATTGAAACGGAGCAATAGAATAGCCCGTCAGTTCTCAAGTTCAAGACTCGATTTGTCAAAAAAAACATTTTTTTTTCGATCCCTGCAAGAGATGGATGTCTAAAGGCTTTCGCACATCAGGCTGAAAGAAGTGCTCGCCGCCCGTTGACAGGGACCTTTCTTTAGCAATAAAGCATAGAGCCACTTGCAAAAGTCATAAACCGAGCCGTTGCGGAAGCCATTGGAGGGCTCGCAAATATTTCTGGCAGGGGCAATTCCCATGCGGTCTTGCCCCTGACGGAAATATGAAGCATGCACCCAATGGAACCGCCTGTCTGCGTGCGACGGACAGGCAGGCAACCATTTAGTAGAGAGAGTAGCAGAACTGGATAAAGAAGAAGCTTTGAAAATGTTCCTGATTTAGCTCGATGCCGCTTGACGAAGCAATTCAAGCAGTGTAGCTTCACTGCCTGGCGTGAGGATTGCATCAGAGTTTTAACCATTGACGGGACTTTGCTGGACATGATCCTTTTAGACAATCCGATTTTCAAAAGAGAATTCATCGAATCGGCGAGACGCCCCAGAAACATTTTTTTCGTCTTTGTATACGTATGCACGCTCTCGTTCGTACTGATGGCAATGTGGCCTGGCAGTGGCGTTCTGTCGGCGGTTTCCGAGAGCGGCAAAAAGATATTCGAGCTCTTTTTCGGCGTCAACCTGAGCGTTCTTATCCTTCTTGTCCCCGCGTTTGCGGCGACCTCAATAACCCAGGAAAGGGAAAGCGACACCTATTCTTCGCTTTTCATGACGATGCTTAGTCCCTCCGAGATCATGTCTGGGAAGCTTTGCTCCTCGATATTGATGCTTCTGATACTTGTCTTCATGGCGACGCCTGTCGCCGCGATGACAGCCCTCACCGGCGGGGTTGGCTTCGTGTTTCTCACAAAAATGATACTGCTTCTTGTAGCGAGCGCCGTCGCCTACGGTCTGCTTGGTCTTGCCTCAAGCTCGATTTGCAGAAGAAATTCCACGGCGATTCTTCTCAACTATGTCCTGATAGCGCTCTTTGCCGGGGCGACCTGGCTTCCCGGCGCTCTCCTGGGAAATATAATCGGATTCAAGCCATTGTGGCAGATGCTCAGATCGGTCAGTCCTTACGATGCCCTTTTCTATCTCCTTGATCCTGAAGCATATTCGCTCAGCCTCACTGTAATGCCCGGTGCATCCTTCCTTTCCCCTTTTATTATTTTCATGATCGCATCCTGCCTGATTGCCGCCTTCGCCTTCTACATCTTTTACGCGAGAATACTCAAGCCCCCTGCGAAATTCGCAAAAACCCAGGCGAAATACACTGACACAAAGACTGCGATCAAAAGGAAGCTAACTTGGCCTTTCTATCTTATTGACCCCCTAAAAAGGAAAAAACTTATTGGACGCTTTGCAAATCCTGTCTATGTGGCTGAGCTCAGGAGCAAGCTTTTCTCGAATCCTAAATTCCTCCTGCGGGCGATTTCAGCAATTCTGATATTGAGCCTTGTAATGCTTACTCTCGTGTCGCTTCAGCTTGGGGAGAAGGTCAATCCGGAGAGGGTTTGGGCGGCGGCGATCATATTTCAGATAGGAATTGTAGCGCTTCTCACTCCCGGTCTCAGCAGTGGTCTGATAAGCGACGAGATAACGAACGGGACGTTCACCGCGCTCAGGATGACCCCGATCCGCCCCTCGACCATTATTGTCGGAAAGCTCAAGGCTACATTCTTCTACGCGATGATTTTCATCCTGAGCAGTCTTTTCATTCTTTTTGCCATGGCTTTCCTTGAGATACAGACAGTTTTTCCAAGCGGATCGCCGCTTGCGGGAGCCTGGTGGAGCGAACTCGCTCAAAGGGCGTCCCATCAGGACTGGTGGATAAAATTCTGGGGCACCTACAGAAGAATTTTCGTCTGGATCTTCATTCTAGTTCTCAGCAGTCTCTGCTTCCTTTCAGGCGGACTTTTCGCGTCCTCTCTTTCAAAAAAGACCAGCGTTGCAACCGCGCTGGCATATTCAATCTCTGCGTTCATCTGCATCGTGACGCTTGCTCCGATTGCTCTCGGCGAAAGACTCTCCCCTGAAATATCCAGGATTATTCTGTCATTCAACCCCATAATCTGCGCTATGCAGATAAGCTTCGGCGTCCTGCCGGAATATTCAGACATTTGGAAAGGCAACATCGTCAATCTCCTCTGCCTGAGCGCTTTTTTCATGCTCATCGCCGGAATTAGAACCTGGTATCTTTTCAGAAAACAGGACTGATTGTAAATATCAACCGAACCACATCGTTCAGCGAATTTTTACATAGTACGGACTCAGTAAACGAACGTAGTTTGCTCCTTTGAAACTGCCCTTGGTGTTCGCGCTGTTCTTTCTGGCAGTTTAATTTTGAGAAAACAGCGGAAGCCGCAGTCAGTCGCTGAATACGTCCCCCCCTGACAGAAATATGAAGCATGCATCCAATGGAAGCGCCTGTCTGCATGCGACGCAGAGGCAGGCAACCCTTTAGGAATTAAGTTCTTATGAAATCATACTTTGGAGCTCTTTGGTGTTTCTCCAAAATTTTCCATGGGATTGAAAGCAATTCAGAATCTGGAGAATATAATGTCCACAACCTGGACTATTTGGTGGAGGCGCAGGTTCCTCAAAAATAGTTAAAATCGAAGTTGTAAATTGTATTTTTGTTGGTAGAATTAGAGACCGATGCGGAAGAAAAATATTAATGGGGAAAGAAGCTCCGGGAGGATTGCTGAAAATCCTTTTTGAGTGTTTGCGGTGTAGAGGCGGGGGACGACAAGCTCGTCACAGAATCAGGTCTAATTTAACAAGTAGCTTAACTTGACGGGAGGCGATCATGTTCAAGGCAATTACAAGGTATTTCAAGGCGCTGGGCTATCTCCTGACCGGGAGAATTGATTCGGCACGTGAAGCTCTCGACTCGGATCCGAATGTGATGCGAGCGAAGTTCGACGAGATCATCCATCAGAAAACGGCGAGAATCCAGGACTACAAGATGGCAGTCTCCTCCCTGATGGCACAGTCAGAGAGCAAGATCAGCAAGATGAAGGTGCTGACAGGTGAAATCACAACGCTCAGCAAACTGAAGACAGGTGCGAAAGCCAAGGCGATGGAGCGTGTAAATCAGCTTAAAAATGAGAATGTGTCGAAGGAGCAGATCCAGGAGGATGCCGAATATAAAAAATGTCTTGCGGCATTCAATGATTTCACATCCACCTTGAGTGAAAAGGAAGCCTGGCTGGCAGATCTGGAGAAGGATGTCAAAGAGTGCAGGACGAATATCGAAAACCATAAGATTCAGCTCCAGCATCTTGCCCGCGAAATTGACAAGGTTAAGCAGGAGGCGGCAGATTCAGTCGCCGACCTTATCGCATCAAAGCAGGAACAGGATATTGCGGATGCCCTTTCTGGCATCAGCCTGGATGAGACGAACAAGGAACTTGAACAGATGCGCAACGTCCGTGATAAGATCAAGGCGAACGCAAAAATCTCCAAGGAACTTGCCGGGACCAATACAAAAAAAGAGGAGGTGGAGTTCCTGGAATATGCGAGGCTGTCGGAATCCAACAAGGAGTTTGAAGACGGGATGTTTGAAGATATGAATGGCTCCGGAAAAGACAAGACCAAGGCGGAAGCGGTCAAGGATGATCCTGCCGGACTTCCTGAAAACTGATGCCCGTCAATATGATTACAACAACAAAAGGGGATAAGAAATGAAGACTATGAACAGGAATGCGGCAATAGCAATCTCATTCTGCGCATTTTCAATGTGCGGCATTCTTTCGGCGGCGACGCCATCGTTTTCACTGGCCTGGAGCGAATATCCGTCCTGGAGCACCTTTGGTGTGGCGCACGAACTCGGTCTCATCAATGGAAAAAAAGGTGAAATGGGAAGCATGGAAAAAAAATGGAACGTTGACATTGAGCTAAAAGAGGCGGAATACGATCCGTGCATCATGATGTACGGTGCCGGCAAATGCGATGCTGTCTGCATCACCAACATGGATGTGCTCAATCCGGCTCTCAGCGTTCCTTCTGTCTCAATTCTGCCGACTTCCACAAGCTACGGCGCAGACGCCTGCATTGTTGCAGACAGCATAAGAAACGTCAAGGATCTTCGAGGCAAAGAAGTCTACGGTCTTGCCAAGACAGTGTCTGAATATTGCTTTGTCAGGAATCTCGAACTTCTGGGAGAAAATGAAAATGATTACAAATTCACCAATATGGATCCGGGAGCCGCCGCCACAGCGATGCAGCAGAAGCAGGCAGGCTTCAATGCGATAGTTGTGTGGAATCCGATGTTGCTTGAGACCTTGAACAAGCGGAAAGACAGCAAAGTCCTCTTTGATTCATCCAAGATTCCGGGCGAGATTATTGACATGGTTGTAATGTCCCAGAAATCACTTGAACAGCCAGGCTCTGCGAATTTCGCAAAAGCCGTCATAGAAACATTCTATGAAATCTGTAAGAAAATGGAGAATCCTGAAACACGCGACGCCACACTTCTTGCTCTCGGCGAAAAATTTTCACATCTGGATGTCAAGTCAATGAGAAAAGTTGTAGAGCAGACAAAGTTCTATAGGACGCCTCAGATGGCGCTCGATCTTTTCAGCGGCGGCAGGAGCTTTCCCGGGGATGAAGTGAAAGACCAGCCCAAGATAGATGAAATCATGAGGAAGGTCGTGGAATTCTGCATCAAACACGAAATTGCTCCGAAGGATCCGGGAGTCGGATACGGCGCGAAGGCTGATGCACCCAAGGCGGGACTCCGTCTTGATCCGTCATTCATAAAAGAGCTCAAATGATACGTAAGCCGATCAGGAAGATATGGAGCAGACTGCTTTGCATTCTCTCCATAGGGTCCCTTATTGTTTCATACACAGTCGTTTCTGATATTCAGCACAGAAAAAATCCAGATGACACGACTATTCCCAACTGGACCCAGATGAAGGACGGCGTTGTCAAGGTTTTCAAGGCGAATCCGCTGACAGGAGCCCGGTGGATAGTCACAGATACCAAGGCAAGCTCCATGCGTTTTTTACTTGGACTAGCCTCCGGAATTCTTGCGGCCATTTTTTTCGGCATGCTGATGGGCTGTTTTTCAGTGTTTGAATCGTTTTTCATACTTCCACTTACAATTCTCGCCCTGATTCCTCCGACAGCCGCGCTCGCTGTCTACTTTGTGCTGGTCGGAACTGACACCGAAATGTATGTCACGATGATTGCGCTCGGAATTGGGCCGACATTGGCAAGGACAATCAGTCTCGCTGTCAAAGACGTCCCTGACGAGCTTATTGAGAAGGCATACACACTGGGGGCGTCCGCAACGGAGGTGATCTGGAATGTGATATTTAAAAACATTCTTCCGAAGCTAATTGATGCGATCCGTCTGCACATTGCTCCGGCGATGATATTTCTGATTGCTGCGGAAATGGTCTGCGGCGATGCCGGTTTCGGCTACCGCATCAGACTGCAGTCGCGCCTGCTGGATATGAATGTCGTATATACTTATCTCGCCTTTCTCGGTCTCTTCGGCTTCGCGATGGATTATGCTCTGCGATCTCTCTCGAAATTCCTATGCCCCTGGTATCAGCCAGAAAGGAAATAGGTCCATGCTGGAAAATATATGCATAGAATGTTCAGGATTGAGCCACTGGTTCTGCCAGGGTGAAAAGATATCCAACCGTGTTCTCCACAATTTAAATTTTAAAATAATACAGGGTGAAATTGTTTCTCTTGTCGGTCCGAGCGGATGCGGGAAATCAACGCTTCTGAGGGCGATACTGGGCACTCATCCGCCGAGGCAGGGAGAAGTAAGGATATTTTCAAGCGGAAAAAAGGAATTCCACCCAGTGACGGAGCCTTCGAGAGACGTCGGCATTGTGTATCAGCGCTATTCGCTGTATCCGTTTCTCACGGCAAAGGAGAACGTCGCGTTCGGGCTCATGCTTGATCAGACCAGCATACCGTTCAGAGCCTTCCGATTCATCAAATGGCGCAAACTGAGAAAGGAACATCTCAGACAGTCGGTCGAACTCCTGGAGAATCTGGGACTCGGAAAGGCTGTGAACCTGTATCCTTCGGAAATGTCCGGCGGAATGTGTCAGCGTGTCGCAATTGCACAGGCACTCATAATGAAGCCAAAACTGCTTCTGCTGGACGAACCTTTCGGCGCCCTGGACGAAGCGACGCGGGAAGATTTGCAATACATGCTCCTGAGCCTTTATCAGGAAAATGTAAATGCAATAAAAAAAGGAGAAAATCCTCCATACACCATCATGATTGTGACTCACGAGTTGAATGAGGCGATATATGTAGGGGACAGAGTCATGGCGCTCTCCCAATACTGGAACTGGAAAGAACAGGGACTGCATGAGTGCCCGGGCGCAACGATAGTCTACGACAAGGTCGCCCCCGTATTCAGTCCTGACGATGTTCACAGCTACAGCGATTTTCTGGAGCAGAAAAATGAAATCCGGAGAACAGCGTTTGAAAATGAAATCCTTATGAAGCCTGAAGACGGATGCAGGTTCTGGGAGCAGATCGCACAAGGAAAGGGAGGCGGAGTACTTAAAAAATGAAATCCTTAAAATATGATTTCCCGAGAGATGCGGCCATCGCCATAAATTCCGGCCAGGCTACAAGCATAGTCATACATGGCAACATATACGATTTATTCTTTTTGGAGAACGGCAGAGACGATGCCGGCGATTACGTCGCGCTCATCGAATTCCTCTCGGCCAGATGGAATGTGCCAGGCATAATTCTTATTGTCTATGAGCCCAGCGGCAGAATCTGGATCGTAAACGATGCAAACAGGGAAAAACTCAAAACCGCGTGGACAAGATGGAAAACAGGCTTCACTGAAAATGAACTCGCCATAAAGGAAATGCTGTCCATCAGCAAACTGAGGTCGCATACGGACGAGATGGCGGCATCCTTCGACAGCATTCTTGCCGATGCCGGCAAAGATCCGGTCATGGCTGTGGACTTTCTTCGCCAGCTATGCGCCTGCTCCAGGACCCAGATAGGCGGTGACAAGATTCTAAAGGAAAACCTTGTCATAATCATAGACCAGGCCGATATGCTTCTGCCGGAATCGGACGCGGCAAGGCTGTCCCAGCAGGATCGTAAGCTGACAGGAACATGCGCCGAATGGTTTTCCGATCCTCTCTTTATGAACGGAGATGATGCTGTCGTCATCCTTGCAGAATCAAAAAATCAGATAAATTCAAAAATATCAAAGCTTCCCCATGTGATGAGTTTCGAAGTCCCGTATCCGGATGAGGAAGCGAGGGCGCATTTCATTTCCTGGTTCAACAAGTGCCAGAAGGATGACAGGAAAATAAGGCTCTGGGGTTCCCAGCAGGATTTGGCACGCCTTAGCGGCGGTCTTTCAATGCACGCGCTCAGACAGCTCCTCGTGAAGGCATCCCATCTTGACATCAGAATTCAGCCGGAAAATGTAATATCAGCCGTAGAAAAATACATACAGTCCCAGCTCAGCGAAGATGTTGTCGAATTCAAAAAACCCTCCCACAGTCTTAAGGATGTCGTCGGATTTCATAAACTGAAGAAGTTTCTTCAGGACGAATTTATTCCGAGGCTCAATTCCACTGATTCGGACGCCCTCGCAGGCGCAATAGTCTGCGGCTCCATCGGCGGCGGCAAAACCTTCATCTTCGAGGCAGTAGCCGCCGAAGCCGACATGCTGGTGCTCGTACTGAAAAACATACGGAGTCAATGGTTTGGACAGACGGATGTGCTTTTCGAAAGACTGCGCCGCCTGCTCATATCTCTCAACAAAGTGCTGATAATGGTTGACGAGGCGGACACCCAGCTCGGAAATCTGAGCGCGGAAACCCATTCCACCGAGCGCAGACTCGTTGGAAATATCCAGGGCATGATGTCCGACCCGGAACTGAGAGGCAAAGTCAAATGGCTCCTGATGACCGCAAGAATTCATCTGCTTTCGCCTGATATCAGGCGGCCAGGGAGAGCCGGAGACCTGATAATTCCAATCCTGGATCCCGACGACAGCGAAAGATCGGAGTTCATCAGATGGACTCTCAGAAATGCTCTTGAAGCAGATGTCAATTTGGACGAGCTCGTCTCAGAAATCATGAAAGTCACCTCTGGATATTCCGCCGCCGCATTTTCATCGCTGAGAGCTGAAATCAAGGCGAAATCCCTGAAAAACAAGCTTAATGCCGGTCAAGTGCTCGAGCTTGTTTCAGATATCATGCCTGCGGACATCAAGGAGTCCAGAGACTACCAACAGCTTCAGGCGCTTATGAACTGCACACGCAGAAGCCTGATCCCGGACAATCTCCTTCCGCCCGGACTGTCCGCCGAGGAAGCAAGGCGGAAATGGGCGGAACGCATCGCCCGCCTGGAAGCTCTTGGAGTCCGCTGAATTTGCCTACAAGCGTGCTTTTGATCATTTGGGACCGAGTAATGCGGAGTAAATAATCGCATAAAAAGCAATTTCACATTTAATTCTAGGATGGTCCAGTAAACGAACATAGCTTCAAACTTACTTACCCGTATGGGGAAAATTATAATTCAGACTTCTTGAGCCGTACAGGGAAAATTATAATCCTATGGAAAAAACATATGTTGGATTTGTTTCAATCGGGGTCGGAGTCGCTATCGGAATCGGAATCGATGCATGGGAATAATATTCGATCCCGATACCGACCTGTCTGCGTGCCCGCACAGGCAGATAAATTGCAACAACAGCAAATTCCAGTTCTGAGGTTACCGAATATGCACGATGCGGGGACTTGTAAAAATTCAGGCCAATCTCTAGCAGACTGCTTGCAATTCTCCCCTTTTAGATTAGTTTCGCATCGGATGAATTTAAAATAGAATAGAGTCTTTTTTTAGAAAGGGAGCATTTTTGCCATGAAAATTTTGAAGCTGATATCATCGGGCATCATTTCGGGGGTCTTTTTTTCTCTCGTGTTTTCGCAGAATCTTCCGGCTGAAGAAGCACCTGCGGTGCCTGCGGCGCCTGCGAAGGATGCGGCAGGCAAGGGGATTTCCCAGGAAGCTCTCGCGTGCATCAAGGCCTATTCCCAATATTTGTCTGTGCAGAAGAGCGGAAAAGTGGAGATAAAGATGGATGTCAAGATTTCAACCCAGGGAATGAAGCAGGAATTCGACACGGATTCATTGCTGTCCTTTGAAAGACCGAACAAAGTTGCATACACGGTTAAAAGCGGTCTGATGGCGAGCAATCTGGTCTGCGATGGCAAAAAGCTTTTCACCTACGTCAAAATGCTGAACAAATACACGGAAAGCGACGCGCCTGAAAACTTGGACGGAATGAATTTTGCGACGGGGAACCAGGGGCTTCCAGTCGTCGAGCTTGTAGTCGCACAGAATCCCGAGGCGGCGATCATGGAAGGAGTGAACTCCGCACAAGTGCTTGGAACCGAGAAGATCAACGGCCAGGACTGCAGGCATTTGCATCTGGAGCAGGAGGAGTTCGACTGGGATTTGTGGATACGTGCAGGCGATAAGCCACTCCTTGAAAAAATAGTCCCGGACATGAACAAGATGATGAAGAAAATAATGGAGATGCAGGGTCTCGACCAGTCTGGTCCGAACGCCGAAATCCTGAAAAACATGTCCTATGAAATTGCAGTGAATTTCAAAAACTGGGAGCTGGGAGTTGAAATACCGCAGGACAGTTTCAAATTCGTAGCTCCGGCGGATGCGAAAAAAGTTGACGCTCTTTTTGGCGGAGATGAAGAGACTGACGATCAGGCGGAGGATGACTCCCAGTCCGCCGACGGGCTCGGCGTAGGTGCCGAAGCCGCCAAGTTCAGTCTGGAAACGCTTGACGGCGGGAAATTCAATCTTTCCGATCATATTGGCAAATCAGTGATAGTTCTCGATTTCTGGGCGACCTGGTGTCCTCCATGCAGAAAGGCACTGCCCATGCTTGTCTCCGCCGTCGCTAAGCACAAGGGAGCTGGCGTTGTCTTCTGCGCGGTCAACCAAGGTGAGAAAAGAGACAAGATCAAGGCGTTTTTAGAGAAGGAAAAAATAGACTGCACAGTCGCGCTCGACTCCGATTCAAAAGTGGGAGAGACCTACGGAGCCAGCTCGATTCCAAGAACCGTATTGATTGGCAAGGATGGAAAAATTGCCAAGATTCATGTCGGTTTTTCCGACAAGCTCGAGAAGGAAATCTCCGAAGAGATCGGCACGCTCATTTCGGAAAAGGCTTCTAGCAAGTAGCATGCTAAACAGTATAGGACATTGAGGAGGCTCTCTGTGAAAATTGCTGATTCTGTTACGGAACTAATTGGAAACACTCCCCTTCTCAGACTCTCCAGGCTTAACAAAGGCGGATGGGCTGAAATTCTAGTCAAGATGGAGTCGCTCAACCCGATGAACAGCGTCAAGGACAGAATAGGTCTGGCAATGGTTGAAGCCGCTGAGCGGGAAGGGCTTATACAAAAAGGTGCGACACTGATCGAAGCCACAAGCGGCAACACCGGAATCGCGCTGGCATATGTCTGCGCCGTCAAAGGATATAAGCTCATTCTCACGATGCCCGAGACAATGAGCATCGAACGCCGCAGGCTTCTAGAGATTTTCGGAGCCGAGCTCGTGCTGACCGACGGATCCAAGGGAATGCCTGGCGCGGTCTCGAAAGCGGAGGAGATTCTTGCGGCGACACCTGGTGCATTTATGCCAAGGCAGTTCTCAAATCCTGCCAATCCTGAGGCGCACAGGCGGACGACGGCTGAGGAAATATGGAAAGACTGCAAAGGAAAAGTGGACATTCTTGTGGCTGGGGTCGGGACAGGCGGGACCATAAGCGGAGTCGCCGAGATTCTAAAGCAAAGACACCCCGGCTT
>DYRX01000432.1 GCA_020718525.1 Victivallis vadensis | reverse complement strand
ATAAATTTGCGTACGCAGTTACGATGGACATACACCTGTTGCTGTCGAGTTCCAATCGGACCGCATTCAATGAGCAGAGCAATTTGACCTGGGAGAAGAGCATGGAGCCAGTCTGATTCGCAGATTATTTAAAAATAGAAGTCCAAGACACAAAAGGAGATACGATAATGTCAACTCGACAGACAAACTGCAGTGAAAAACTATCGCACAAACGGCCGGCCAAAGTGGACAGGTTCTGGATTGGCGCGACATACTATCCCGAGCACTGGGACGAGAAGACACGTGCGAAGGATCCTGAACTCATGGTGGATGCAGGCTTCAACATTGTGAGAATGGCGGAATTCGCCTGGACGATGATGGAGCCCCAGGAGGGCAATTTCGATTTCAGTTTTTTCGATTCGGAGATTGAAAGGCTTGGCAGGCATGGAATCCGCACTATGCTCTGTACACCCACGGCGGCGCCGCCTGTCTGGCTGACGAGAATGCATCCTGAAATGCTCCGGGTGAACGAGAATGGAGTCAGAATGTCGCATGGCTCTAGACAGCATGCATGTCCGAGCAATCCGCTCTTCAGGGCATTCTCGAAAAAAATAAGCTCCGCGATGGCGGAACATTTCAGCGGAAATTCAAACGTTGTCGGCTGGCAGACTGACAACGAGTTCAACTGCCACTTCAATGAATGCCACTGCGAGGCGTGCCAGAATGCGTTCAGGGATTTCTTGAGGGCGAAATATGCCGGAGACATCGCCGAGCTGAACCGGAGATGGGGGAACGTCTTCTGGTCCTTGAGCTATTCTGATTTTGCAGAGATCGAGACACCCCACCAAATGAAGCCTGCATATGTCAATCCATCGCATCAGCTTGACTATTATAGATTTATAAATCATTCCATAACTGCTTTCCAGCATGATCAGGTCGAAATTCTGCGCCGCGCCGGTGGAAAGAAGTGGTTCATAACCCACAATGGCTGTTTCAATCACATTGACTACCGGGGCGATTTTTCAAAGGATCTGGATTTTCTTGGCTATGACGTGTATCCGATGTTCAACAATCGTCCGGACTGGCGTGCATCTTCCCAGGCTTTCGCGCTTGACATGACCCGTGCGCTGGCAGGCAATTTCATGGTGCCGGAGCATCAGTCAGGTCCGGGAGGCCAGCCACCATATTTCCACAACAATCCTCTGCCTGGTGAAGCCAGGGCCATGACTTGGAAGTCAATATCGAGAGGCGTGGACAGTCTGCTTTATTTCAGATGGAGGACATGCAGATTCGGTGCCGAAGAATACTGGTGCGGAATAATTGATCACGACAACGTTCCCCGCCGCCGTTTCAAGGAAATCTCCTCTGTCGGAAACGAAATTAAAAAGCTTGGATCCAAAATTCTTGGAACTTCGGTGAGCATAGACTGCGCAGTAGCCGGCGGCGACATGGAGGCGCAGGATGCCGACTCGACTTATCTGCTTGGCTTGCCAACGATATTTCAGGCGGGCGCAAATGTCCACAGCGTCCTCTTAAAAAGGAAATTTGCTGTCGGAGCCGTCCACCCGGAAGACGATCTCTCCGGTCTCAAGCTCTATTTCATTCCACACTGGTCCTTTTTCAAGAAGGAATGGGTGAAGAAATTGGAGAGCTTTGTAGAAAATGGCGGAACTCTTGTCATTGGAGCAAGGAGCGGATCTCGAGACGAAAACAATCATGTTGTAGCAGATCTTTTGCCAGGATGCCTCAAGGAACTGGCAGGTGTCAGCGTTGTCGAATACGGAAAACTCAATCCGGATTCAGGAGTCAGGCTTGAGCTTGACTTTGGCGGCTCCTCCGCGACTGCCGAGCATTGGTACGAGGCATTGGAGCTCGAGAAGGGAAGCCGTCCGTATGCGGTCTGGCGCGGACTACGGCACCTGGACGGCCAATGCGCCATTTCGCTTAGAAATCTTGGCAAAGGCAAGGTTTTCTATGTAGGCACATATTTCACCTACAATTTTGCTGACTTGTTTTTGCCAGGAATCTCTTCCGAAGCAGGGCTCGAACCTGTTTTGGGTGGGATCCCGGAGCCCATCGAGGTTACCGTCAGAAAAGACTCAAAACGGAAGCTCTATTTCATTGTGAACAATATCAACGAAGACTGCGTCCTGCCGTCAGCGCCTGCAGGGACGGATCTGCTGACAGGAAAAAAAATTGCAGAAGGGCAGTCTTTGAAGCTTGAGCCGTTCGGATGCGCACTCGTTGAAAGTACAGCGAGCTAATCGCGTGGCTCTGCGGCGGCGGTACGCCGTCAGCAGAAGCCGCTTCATTCGCTTTTGTTCGCCTTTGTCCTTCCGGTCTTCAGCCCCAAAGGGGCGATACATACCAGCC
>DYRX01000431.1 GCA_020718525.1 Victivallis vadensis | reverse complement strand
TGTCTCTTTCCGTCCCCTTTCGAGAAAATATTTTTGCATCGATTACGGTTCCTTCGACTCCGGGAGGTACCCGCAAAGACGTGTCACGAACATCGCTTGCCTTTTCACCGAAAATGGCCCTGAGCAACTTTTCTTCTGCGGAAAGCTGGGTCTCTCCTTTCGGTGTGATCTTACCGACAAGGATGTCTCCTGGTTTTACCGCAACTCCCATGCCGACAATCCCACTGTCGTCGAGATGCCTGAGGACATCCTCTCCGAGATTAGGAATATCACGCGTTATTTCCTCCTTGCCCAATTTTGTGTCACGGGCCATAACCTCAAATTCTTCTATGTGGATAGAGGTGAATATGTCTTCCTTGACTATTCTTTCGCTGACAAGAATAGAGTCTTCATAATTGTATCCGCCCCAGGACATGAAGGCGACCATGACGTTCCTTCCCAGAGCCAGCTCGCCATTGTCGGTCGCGGGTCCATCGGCGATGATCTCACCTTTTGATACCTTCTGCCCCTTACTCACAATGGGTTTCTGGTTGAAGCATGTATCCTGATTCGACCTTTTATATTTTGTGAGGTTGTATATGTCCACGCCCGTATCGAGCGTATCCTTTTCCGGATTGCTGCTTTTGACGACTATCCGGGCGGCATCAACGCTTTCGACAATACCGTCTCTGCGGGCTGCCACGACTGCACCCGAGTCCCTGGCGACATAGAGCTCCATACCCGTACCGACAATCGGTACCTCAGGCGCCATGAGCGGAACGGCCTGCCGTTGCATGTTCGATCCCATAAGAGCTCTGTTGGCATCGTCATGCTCGAGAAAAGGAATCAAGGTTGCAGCGACGCTGACGAGCTGAGTCGGGGATACATCCATCATGCTGACTTCTTCCGGAACGACTGCAAGAAAATCAGGCCCACGGCGGGCAGGAATGAGCTGCTCCATGAACCGTCCATCACTGCTGAGTGGTCTGTCCGCCTGAGCAATGACAAGGTTTTCCTCTTCGATGGCGGTCAGATATTTGATATCGTCAAACACCTTGCCATTCTCAACAACACGGTACGGGGTTTCAATGAACCCAAATTCATTTACTCGGGCAAAAGTACTCAACGACACGATTAATCCGATATTGGGTCCTTCCGGGGTCTCCACGGGGCAGATACGCCCATAGTGCGATGGATGGACATCGCGTACCTCAAAACCGGCTCTTTCTCTGGTTAGGCCACCAGGGCCGAGAGCGGACAATCTGCGTTTGTGGGTAATTTCTGAAAGGGGATTTGTCTGATCCATGAACTGGGACAACTGGCTGCTGCCGAAAAACTCATTGACTATGGCAGAAACAGGCTTGGCGTTAACCAGATCGTGGGGCATCATTGTTTCGATATCCTGCAGGGTCATCTTTTCCTTAATGGCCCTTTCCATTCTTACAAGGCCAATTCGGTACTGATTCTCGATCAGCTCTCCGACGGAGCGAACGCGCCGGTTTCCCAGATGATCGATATCGTCAACACTGCACTCGGGAACACCGTTCTTAAGATCGATCAGGTATTTAACTGCAGACATGATATCCGAGTTACGAAGAGTGGTAACATCCTTGGGTACATCCAAGTGAAGCTTGTAATTCATCTTCGCCCTGCCCACATCGGATAAATCATAGGTCTCCGGTGTGAAAAAAAGGCTGTTAAAAAATTTCGAGGCCGTTTCAGCGGTAGGTGGATTGCTGGGTCTCAGTCTTCTGTATATCTCGATGATCGCATCTTCAACAGATTCTATACGATCCATAAGCATCGTGTTTCTGATTGAAGAGTTTTCCTTATCGTCTCCCAAATTCACAAATCTAAGCGAGGCAACGTCTCTTTCACGGACAAGTTTCAACCCTTCCGCGTTGAACTCATCGTTGCTTTTGAGCAGAATCTCACCGGTTTCCCGATCCAGAACATCTGCGGCAAGAATACGTCCGGATAAATCTTCATCGGAAAGTGATATCCGGCTTTCGCTATGTTCGGCCATTTTATGAAGTAACGGTTTTGAAAATTTACGTCCTTTCTTGACAATAACCTCACCGTTTTTTGCTACGATATCAATTGGCGCTTTCCATCCGAGCAATGACTCATTCACGGGTATGTAAAAAATACCATTTTCGATCAGAACCTCTTCTATATTGTAAAAATATTGAAGTATTGCTTCTGTAGTGTTTCCCATAGCTTTCAGAAGAATCGTCACAGGCATCTTACGGCGTCTGTCAATTCTCACATAAAGCAGGTCCTTGGAATCGAATTCGAGATCGAGCCATGATCCTCTGATGGGAATAACACGGGAAGAATACATGATTTTTCCCGTAGATTGGGTCTTAAGCTTGT
>DYRX01000430.1 GCA_020718525.1 Victivallis vadensis | reverse complement strand
AATCTGGCATCCATCCTTGATTGCGCGAAAATTGATATTGTGCTTGCATTAATGAAAGGATGCCATATCTTATCAGGCGCTTTAGAAAAAATACAATTTCATTGTTTCGGAGGTTTCTCAGATGCCGACTTACGAATATGAATGCCTTTCATGCGGAAAGGAGCTTGAATTTTTCCAGAAGATGAGCGATGATCCGCTGAAGAAATGTCCTTCCTGCGGAAAGCTCAAGCTCAAGAGAAAGCTTGGCACCGGCGCGGGGATCATATTCAAGGGAAGCGGATTCTACTGCACCGATTTCAAGGACAAGAAGGGGGCTCCTCCGCCCCAGAAAAAAGAGTCCGCAAGCTCGGAAAGCTCTTCAAGTTCTTCCGACACAAAGAGTTCCAAAGCATCTGCCGGCGATTCTTCGTCAAAGCCGTCAGGCAAAGAAAGCCCGTCTTCAAAGCCATGAACAATATGAAAAGCCAACAAATTGGGAGAATCTAGATGCTGATCAAGTGCCTGAAGTGCGGTCATGAAAACATGCTTGGAGCTATTTTCTGCAGGAACTGCGGGGAAAAGCTGGACATAGAGAAGATGCGCCCCGAGATCAGAAATACGAACAAGCGATCCGGCGGGCTCATGGGATTCATAAGACGCCTTCTCGGACTGATCATTTTCCTGGCGCTTGTCGGCATCCTCGTGGCGCTTTTCATCCCTGAGCAAATTGTCCTGCCCGAGCTTGCTCCAGACGCCAAAGCTGTCGCTGACAAGAAGTTCACTGACATCATGAACAGGGTGGACGAAGGCTTTGGTAACGACAAGTACACATTGAGTCCGGAAGAGATCTGCTACATCTACAACAGCAAGCTGATCACTCCAGCCGAAGGCGGTGGAGCCGCGACATACGACATTGAGGCGCTCTCGTTTTCCATTGATTCGCTAGGCTATATCCATTGCGCCCTCAAGACCAAGCTGGGAGGGAAGGTTCCAGCAACATTCGAAATAAAGGGAGCCTTGGTCGGAGAGCCTCCTATAAGACTTGACATCGTCGAAGCTAAGATGGGCAAGATGCCAATAAAATTTGTCGAATCTAAAATCGCCGAGAAATTTGACGTTGCATTGAACGACCCCAGGCTGGCGAAAATAATTTCTGCAATATCGAAGGCTGAACTCACAGAGGACAAGAAGATTTCCATCACAATCAAGGAAAAAACCCTCTGACTTTCCGAGTTCGCCGATGCTTCAGCTTTTAAGAGATTGAAATTCGAGGAAAACGTTCTAGATTGCACGAAGACACAAACATAGGAGAGCAAAATGCAAAAATATGTATGCGACCTCTGCGGCTACGTCTATGACCCTGCGAAGGGCGATCCTGACAATGGAGTTGAGCCAGGAACATCCTGGGAGGATATTCCATCCGACTGGCTCTGCCCTGAATGCGGCGCCGGCAAGGATCAGTTTTCGAAGCAATGACAGGAGTCCCCTGCCCTCTTCGCATGAGGGAACGCTTCGAGCTTCAATACTCGAAGTTCAACAAAAAGTCCTTCATCTCGCCTGATCCTCTTCAATTCCTTCACCTTTACAGCAAGCCTGAAGACATGGAGGTCTGCGGTCTGATTGCGTCCTCCCTCGCCTTCGGAAATGTCAGGCAAATCTTGAAGGCCGTGTCAGCCGTCCTTGATAAGCTCGGATCTTCCCCCTATGCGTTTACGCTCGCCTGCAAGGAGGAGGAATGCCTTCGGCTTTTCAGCGATTTCAGATACCGTTTTGTCGGCGGGAAGGAAATGGCTTCATTCCTATTGACGACAGGAGCTATTCTCAGAAAGCACGGCAGTCTGGAGAATTGCTTCCGTTCACATATGAAAAATGAATCTCCGACAGTATTTGAAGGGATCTGCGGATTTGCAGAGGAATTTGGAAAAATCTCGAAATGCGGCTATCTCATGCCAGATCCTTCCAAGGGAAGCGCATGCAAAAGGCTGAATCTTTTTCTCAGATGGATGGTCCGCAAGGACGATGTAGATCCTGGAATATGGACATCAATCCATCCGGCCAGACTCATAATCCCGCTCGATGTCCACATGTGGAGGCATTGCGTCAGGGAGGGACTGACGACAAGGAAAAGTCCCGACATGAAGTCAGCCTTGGAGATCAGCGCCAGATTCAGGGAAATTTCTCCGGATGATCCGATAAAATACGATTTTTCGATCACCAGATCTGGAATCTGGAATTCCTCAAAAATCAAGATCCCATGAATCAAATCCGCTGTTTTTTATGCAGAGGACACGGAGGACACCTAATTTGCCGGTCTCTCCGTGTCCGATTAGATTGTTTTTATCTGTGAAAAACAATTGACAAGCTTCAACATAAAACA
>DYRX01000115.1 GCA_020718525.1 Victivallis vadensis | reverse complement strand
GACGGCTGTTCGAACAGCCGGAAACACAGGAGGACTCCGCCCGTCTGAGCTCCAAGACCGGACGGCTGCTCAAGAAGCTCCAGGTTCACGGGCTTATTGCGAAAGTTCCGCGTTCACGCCGCTGGCGCGTGACTGAAAAAGGCTGGGCGACAATGTCGGCGGCGGTGGAAATCTACGAGGTGGGATGGATGAAGATGACCGAGAAAAAAGCGGCCTGAGCCGCATATTTTATAAACGCTTAAAACATAGAAGTCTAAAATAAAGACACTAAAATCACATATACTGACAATGACATTATACGGGAAATAGAAAAAATCAAGATGAAGAAAAAATGCTCCACCAGCTTTTTAATCCATGGTAACAGAGCTATATTCACTGTCGCATGATGACAAGTTTTTACAAATGAGGCAAATGAACAGCAAACGCAGTCAGTTGGAATCTTTGGGCTGGAACGAGCAATTTGAAGAATCTCTTGCCCCCGGAACGGAAGATCCCGTTGCCCGCGTCGCAGCTGTTGATCGCAAAGAAATTTTACTCGCTGATCAAAACGGGAGCTTCAGAGCTAAGCTTGCCGGCAGATATCTGCACTACCATAAACTTCCCGAAGAAATGCCATGCGTCGGCGACTGGGCGTGCTATGAAAAGCGCCAAGGCGATGAGTTCGCCATCGTTCATTCCATTCTTCAGCGTAGAACTTTACTGCGCAGAAAATCAGCAGGCGACGAGATTGACTGCCAAATGATCGCGGCAAACATTGACTTCGTCATGATTGTCCAGTCATGCCACTTCGATTTCAACGTAAGGCGTCTCGAGCGCTATCTGGTCATGGCAATGGACGGCGGAGCTGACCCGATTATTCTGATGACCAAAACAGATCTCATTGATTCAGATACGCTTGCGAGTCATCTAGCGGAAATACGCTCCGCTGGCATTTCCGCGCCGATCCTGCCGGTTAGCAATTTGAGCCTGGAGGGACTGGACGAGCTGAAGCGCCTTATGTCGCCTGGAAAAACCTACTGCTTTGTCGGCGGGTCAGGAGTGGGTAAAAGCACAATGATCAACCATCTGATCGGAAGCGAAACCCAGGATACAAATACTGTTAGCGGAACAGGCGAAGGACGCCACACGACGGTGCGTCGAGAGCTTATACGCCTGGAAGGAGGCGCAATAGTAATTGACAATCCCGGCATGCGCGAATTTGGAGTTTTTGGAGCCGACGGAGGAATCTCTCTGGGCTATTCCGAAATTGTCGAGCTTTCCAGTTCATGCCGCTATCGGGACTGCAGTCACAACGGAGAGCCGGGATGCGCCGTCGCCGATGCAGTTCTTTCAGGGGAAATAAGCCAGTCCCATTTTGAAAACTATGTTAAGCTCAAAAAAGAATCGGAATTTCATCAGATGTCCTATGCGGAAAAAAGAAAGAAGGACAAGGTCTTCGGCAAGCACGTAAAGACTGTGAAAAAAGGGGAAAAGAGCGGCCGGCGCGTTTGAATTTCAGATCTCTGAAATTAGGTGATTTTTCAGTGTTTTATCTCCGCGGCGATCATTCACCGCAAAAATGCCGGAGAAGAACATCCGGCAAGGCAAAAGCGGCAAAATATTGCCGCAGTCCAATGCTCTGCAATCTTATTCTGTCGTAAAATCTGTTGGTCTGAGGACATGCGTTCATGCAATGATGCAGAGATTGGCAGGGGCAGTAACTCGCAGAGCAGAAAGCTCCTGCTAAATCAGCCTCATATCAGAGAAATGGCAATTGTCCGGCTCCACCGACTCTTCTCATTAGGAAAAGTACATTGACCGCCTCGCTTGAGCCTTTTTTGCCATGGAAGGGCGCGCCATCGGACATGATCGGGAAATTTTCAGATGGGACTTCTCCGCCGAATCCGTCCAAATACGACTTGGCGTCAGCTCTCTCGTTTCCGGGCAGTTCGATCTGGTAGCGGTTCCAAAGATAGCTGATTCCATCCTCTTCATAGAGACCTTCGCTGTCATCCGGACAGCGGAAAAGCTCGTCCTTGGGGCAGTACTGCAGGAGCGCGGACTTAATGGGACTTCTCGATGTCTCCGTGCTCGGATATGACGTGCAGTTCCAGGGGAAACGCATAGAGTTGTCCTGGAAATACATTTCAAATGCCGAACCTATCTGGGAAAGGTTGGAGATGCAGAGCGCGCGTTTCCCGGACTTTTTTGCCCTGCCAAGAGCGGGAAGGGTAAGCGCAATCAGGATTGACAGGACTGCTATGACGACAAGCATCTCCACCAGAGTGAACGCCCAAATGCCTGATTCAGTCCGGATTTTCAATTTAATTTTTGATTTGTCTTTCATGCTCGATGTTTGATTTCAATGCTTCAAAGATCTTGTCGGCAAGCGGTGACAGCTCCTTGCGTTTGGCGCCGTCGAGCCCCAGCAGAAAATAGTTTGCGGCGCCTCTGAGCATTCCGCGTCCCGCAGGATCGTCTATGAAAGCCTTCACCTTGTCCGGACCTGCCTCCTCGAGATTTTTTGTGAAATTTTCAAGCGCGTCTTCAATGAGCTTTTTGCGTATTGGCGATGGCAGGGAAAAAAGTACTGCCAAAGATTTGTCCAGTTCCTTGTTCATCGCCTTGAAGGCAAAATCCTCCGCAACTCGAGGATTGTCCATAATCTCCTTCCTGTGCTCCGCATCCATTATGGCATAGTCGGCATCCATCTTTTCCATGAGCTGATCAAAGCTGATTCGGTTTGGCTTGTTCAAGGCGTTTAAAACTGCATTTTTCTTGTCGAGCTGGCGTCTGATCAAAATCCATGAAAATGCCACTGCCAACGAAAAAAGAATAAGAATCGCCATGATGACGAGTCGCATCCTCTTCTTATTTTTTAACGTCATTTATCTGCCTGCGGCTTGATATGTCTCAAGTAAAAGCTATTGAATATAGCCCGCAGTTCATTTTCATCAAGATGGCTTGTGCTAAGTTCGAAACCGAAGATATCGGGCATGGAACGGGCGGATGTCTGCGAAATTCGCACTCACAATGAATAAAGGAAAGGTCGCTATGAAAAGATTCACGGTGGCGGAAAACATTGAAGTAGGTTCGGGACGACTGCTGATTATTGCAGGCCCGTGCGTCATTGAATCTGAATCTGTCTGCATGAAATGCGCAGAATTCATGGCTGGACTCTGCTCGAAGCACGGCTTCGGATATGTCTTCAAAGCCTCATTCGACAAGGCAAACAGAAGCTCAGGATCTTCATTCCGAGGTCCAGGCTACGAAAAAGGCCTTGCCATTCTTGCAAAAGTGAAGAAGGAATTCGGGCTCCCTCTGCTTACTGACATTCACGAAACTGGGCAGGCTAAGATTTGCTCCGATGTCGCTGAAATTCTGCAGATCCCCGCTTTTTTATGCAGGCAGACAGACCTGCTCGAGGCCGCCGCCGCCACCGGACGCGTCGTAAATGTCAAAAAAGGTCAGTTTATGGCTCCCGAAGACATGAACGGCGCAGTCGAAAAAGTGAAGGCGAAAGGAAATGAAAGAGTGATGCTGACAGAACGCGGGACATCTTTCGGCTATCACAATTTGGTCGTTGACATGCGCTCTCTGGTCATCATGTCCGAGATTGGTGTCCCTGTTGTTTTCGACGCAACACATTCGGTCCAGCTGCCGGGCGGACTTGGAAGCTCCTCGGGCGGGCAGAGACAGTTTGTCAGACCTCTCGCGGAAGCCGCGCTCGCAGTCGGGATTGACGCGCTCTTCCTGGAACTTCATCCCGATCCGTCAAAGGCTCTTTCAGACGGACCAAATTCGCTTGACTTTCCTTCGATGGAGCGACTCCTTGATTCAGCATCAAATCTTCATGAGCTTGGCATGAAATCCAGGAAGGAGCGTGCCGGCTAATTAAAAATTCAGATGTCCGGACCTCCGTGATTTTTCAGTGGTACTTTTTTGCCATTTTCAGCCGCAACGCGGCTATGTGATATAGCCTGGGGTTTTTCACCAGGACGGAAAATGGAAGCCATTGCGTCCTATAGGGACGGTGCAGGGAAACAGCCTGCCTTCAGCACGCATTATCCTATTTTACGATGGATTCCTATGGTTGAAACCATAGGCTACGTCCCTCCGCCACTCCGCGGCTAAAAAAGTGCCACTTTCATTTTCACATGTCAAATCGGATAAGGAGCAAGAATCAAATATTGTTATTCCCTGATTATAAATAAGATACGGTTAAATCTCGCAATTATTAACGATGTCGCGGATTCAGTCGCTGATGAAAGGCTCCTCGACCTCCTTGTCGCCTGCTCCGAACACTGTTCCGGTAGATGAAATCGCGAGACCGTTCATCAGATAGTCAAGAGCCTGATTTGTAACGGCATTCTGCCAGAGGATGTCCATCCTTCCGTCGCCGTTGAAATCAAGCAGTTTTTTTACTGTCCAATTGAAATTAGACAAAGTGTATATTTTCCCATATGATGACACAGTCAAGCCGTTCATGAGGTAGGCGGATCCGATTCCTTCGGCGTTGTTCTGCCAGAAAAGGTCATCCTTGTAGTCTCCGTTGAAATCTCCAATCTGGGCGACTTTCCAATTCGGGGAACTCTTTGTGTAGACATATCCGGAAGACGCTATGGAAAGCCCGTTCATGAGATAGATGTATCCAGCCCCGCTTGTCTTATTTTCCCACAAGATATCAAGCTTGGAGTCTCCGTTGAAATCACCATATTGCTTTATTTCCCAGGAAGAATCGCTTATCCTGTAAACTGCCCCATGGCTTGATATTGTTCCCCCGTTCATGAGGTACATGTATCCGGTGCCGTCGGAATTCTGCCACAGGATGTCCGCCTTCCCATCTCCGTTGAAGTCTCCTGTCTTGAGCAGTGTCCAGGCTTTGTTTTTAGAATAGACATAGGAACTCGAGGATATCGAGGTGCCGTCCATAATGTCAATATATCCGATATTCGCCGAATTCTGACGCAGTATGTCTGCCTTGCCGTCTCCGTTGAAGTCTGCGATCTGAACAGGGTACCAGCCGCTGTTGTCGTCATATATTGTCCCTGTGTCCGTGACTGTAAAGCCGTCCATGAGATAGATTATGGCTTTTCCGGTCTCTATTTTTCTCCACAGCAGATCGCATTTTTTGTCTCCGTTGAAATCCGCCATGCCCCAGATTTCCCAGCTGTCGCTTGATTTTGTGTAGATTATATTGCTCGCAGAGGGGGTTGCTCCACCCATAAGGAAAAGCCAGCCGCGGTCCGTGACGGAATCTTCTGCCAGAACGTCCGACATTCCGTCTGCATTGAAGTCGCGTGGATTTTTTCTGACTGCGAATTTCGCAGTTTTTGAGGCGGGCTTTCCTCCCGCATTGTCGAATTCTCCAGAGCAATACATGTTGAATTTGGAGTCGAAAGATATGGAATTGACAGTCGCATCCAATCCGGAACCGACTGCTGTGAATGAACTGCCGTTATACATGGCGATTCTGTTTGCCGAAGCCCCTCCGGCAGTGGTAAATTCGCCTGCGATGTAGAGATTTCCGACCTTGTCTTGAGCAATCGAGTGAACGGTTGCGTTGAGTCCAGCTCCGGAAGATGGTCCCGTCCATGCCGCTCCGCTCCATTTGGCAACCCGTTCGGCTTCCTTTCCGCCCGCGGAAGTGAAGCTTCCACCGACATATACGCTTCCAGTTGAGTCAATCGAGATGCAGAGAACGGTTCCGTTTGTTCCGCTTCCCAGCGGACTCCAGGCGGCTCCGTTCCATTTTGCAACATGGTTTGCGGGGGCACCCCCTGCCGATGTGAAATATCCGCCCGCATAGAGATTTCCACTGCTGTCTAGCGCCAAGGAAGTCACAGATGAATCCATTCCGACTCCGAGAGCAGTCCATTCACTGCCGTTCCATTTGGCGATATTGCGCGCCTCTCCTCCACCTGCAGTTGTGAAACTGCCACCAACATAAACGTTGCCAGAGGAGTCACAGCAAATCGCTTCGACTGTGTCATTCATTCCGCTTCCAAGCGCCGACCAGGAACTGCCGTTCCATTTGGCTATTCGGTTCGCATTCACCGTAAAAGTGCCTCCTGCATAGACATTTCCCGCCCCGTCCGCCGCGAGAGCATAGACATTGTTGTCAATGAAATTTCCCATGGAAGCCCAGGAGGCGCCATTCCATCTCGCCATGCCGATCAGAGCATGTCCGCCAGCATTTGTCAGCCATCCGCCGACGTAGAAGTTGCCGGAGCTGTCAATGCATGAAGTGAAAATGGTGTTGTTGCATCCACTGCCCAAGGCAGACCAGGCGGCATCGTTTAGTTCTGCGCCGACCGCGACAAAAGAATACGCAGAAATGACTGCGGCGGAAATCCTTCCAAATTGCCTGACCAGAAATTTCATTGCCAGCTCCCCCTCTATTGCTTGTTTGCAGTTGAAGACCGTTCGGAACTTCCTTTGAAAGATTTTCCGAATCCACCCACCCCAAAAACCTTATGCTTCCACTTCTAAAAGATTAACATAGCAGATGCCTAAATATACCATTTGTTGCGCTAAATGATAAACCTGAACATAAAATAATGACTCTTTTCTCTTCTGGATGAATATGGATTGGACCTATAATTTCGCTATCTTCCTTGAAAAAAGGCTCATCCGTGCAATCTTTCCTCCTTGCATCATTGGGAAAAGCTTCAGCAATGGAAAGAGCTAATGAGGTCTGGAATCCGGGATAAGGCACTGAAAATTAAAGCCGTAGTCATGGATATAGACGGCGTTCTCACGGACGGACTGATCGGCTATTGTGGAAACGAGGAGCTGAAGGCGTTCCATGTGAGGGATGGACATGGGATCAAAATGGCGAAACGGGCAGGCTATAAGGTAGGTGCCATATCTGGAAGGAGCGGAGTTCCAAACAGGCGGCGCGCCGAAGATCTGGAGCTGGATTTCCTTTACGAAGGCGTCAAGAAAAAGGGCGAAACTTTCGATCTGATGCTGAAAGAACATGCTCTGCTCGCGGAAGAATGCATCTTCATAGGAGATGATCTCATTGACATTCCAATTTTCAGAAGGACAGGCATCTCTGTCGCTGTTGCCGATGCCCCACGCTATGTCGCCAAATACTGCGATTTTCAGACAAGTCTGCCGGGCGGAAGAGGCGCGGTTAGGGAAACAATTGACTGGCTCTTAATGGAAACAGGAAAATGGGACGATGTAATGCAAAGATATTTGGGCTGACATTTGCTCTCCTTCTGGCGACGCTCCTTGCGCGCGCCGCCGAGATCGAGGACGCGAACGTGATCCTGAACGACTTCAAATTGCCGGAATACAACAAGGACAGCAAGGAGCTCGAATTCATAATTTCAGGCGAAAAGGCGAAGACAGTAGGAATCGAGGTCGAGCTTGAAAATGTCAAGATAGAATGGGTGGACAAGGACATACGGAAGATAAAGGCGACGATCACTTCGCCTGAAGCGGTCTATCACAGGGCGAGCAAGGTCGTCAAAGGAGACAAGGAAGTGCATTTCAGATCGCTCGAAATGGATGCAGACGGCGTCGGATTCGACGCAGACTACGAAAAGCAGACAATCCACATTCGAAAAGAAGTCAAAGTCACTCTCAAAAACGATATTGGAACGATGTACAAGGAACACCAGGAACCGGAGCCCGAAAAATGAAAACCAAAATCTTATTGCTCGCATTCGCAATTCTCCTCGCGACAGCTGGAGATATCTTTGCCCAAGGCTCTCTCTTCGGAGGAAGCGGCGAGAGGGGAGACAGAGACAAAAGCAAGCCGACTGAAATCACATCCGACACAATGGACATACAAAGCGCCCAGAACATGGCGGTCTTCACAGGCAACGTGATCGTCAAGGATCAGGAGCTGACAATCACCTGCGACAAAATGACGATCTTTCTAGAGGACAAGGCAAAGTCGGACGATGCTCCGCCTGAGAATGGGCAGGGGAGCAAAGGCGGCAAAAAAATATCCCGGATACTCTGCGAAGGAAATGTTGTCATCACAAGAAAATACAAGGACGACGACAAAGACAAGGAACAGCAGGGGAAAGCGGGACAGGCGGAATATGATTTGAAGGAGCAGAAGATAACGCTGAGCGACAATCCGGTCCTGAATCAAGACAACGATCAGGTCGCCGGAGATCAGATCATCATGTACAGAGAGAGTGAAAGGGTGATCATCAAGGGGAGGGGGAAGCTGAACATCAGTCCGGACACGCTTCAGTCGCCAGAACCGGAGAGCGGGAAATGAACGACGGAGAAGAGCGAAAGATGGAACAGGAAGTCCTCATCGAAGCAACGGATCTTGTGAAAGCATACCACGGAAGAAAAGTGGTAAATGGCGTCTCGATAAACGTCAAGGCAGGCGAGGTCGTGGGACTGCTTGGACCGAACGGAGCGGGAAAGACAACCAGCTTCTACATGGTCATGGGACTCATTCATCCCGACTCCGGGAAAATATCCTTCAAGGGTATAGACATTTCCAAGATGCCAATGTATATGCGCGCCAGAGCCGGCATGGGCTATCTCTCCCAGGAGCCGTCCATATTCAGAAAGCTCACAGTGCGCGAGAACATACTTGCGATCCTGGAAACACTTGACATAAGCTCGCAGGAGAGGGAAAAAAGGCTTGCCGAGCTTCTGGGAGAACTCGAGCTGACACACCTTTCCAAGCAGAAGGCGATGACTCTGAGCGGCGGTGAAAGACGCAGGCTCGAAATCACAAGGGCGCTTGTCACCAATCCTGCCTTCATCATGCTTGACGAGCCATTCAGCGGAGTTGACCCCATCGCCGTCTACGACGTCCAGCAGATCATACTCCGCCTCAGAAGCGCCGGTCTCGGGATTCTCATCACTGACCACAATGTGAGGGAAACCCTCTCATGCGTTGACAGGGCTTATCTCATGTGCGAGGGACGCATCGTCTGCGAGGGCAACAGCGACTATCTCGTCAACGACGAAAAAGCCAGGGAAATATATCTCGGACCCAAGTTCACAATGTGAGCCAGGACGCATAATGAAGATACTGCTTACAAACGACGATGGAATATTCGCTGACGGCATACTCTCCCTCTTCGACGCCCTCAGGAAGATTGCCGATGTCACTCTTGTCGCCCCCGATTCCGAGCGCAGTGCGGTCGGACACGGCATAACCATTGCAGATCCTCTGAGAATCAAGGAGTTCCATCGCAATGGGGAATTGGCGGGGCATTCCTGCTCCGGCACCCCTGCGGACTGCGTGAAGCTGGCGGTGAATTCTCTGCTTGACAAGGCACCGGACCTGGTCGTATCGGGAATCAACGCGGGACCAAACCTCGGGACAAATCTGCTTTATTCAGGCACCGTGTCTGGCGCAATGGAGGGAGCAATACTTGGACTGCCTTCTGTGGCGGTCTCGCTTGCTTCATGGATTTCATGGGATTTCGGCTATGCGGCGGAATATACCGCCAGCTTCATTGCTGAAAAAATGACGCGGCTTGATCTGCCGAAGGGCGCCATGCTGAACATAAACATCCCTCCACTGCCGAAAGACAAAATCATGGGGGAGCGATTTACGTTTCAAAGCAAGGCGGCTTGGTGCGACAGCTATGAAAGGAGGGTGGATCCGGGAAGACGCATCTATTATTGGCTTACAGGGGACGATGCCAATGCGACTCCGGAGGAAGGCAGTGATTTGAAGGCGGTAAAGGAGGGCTTTGTATCAATAACGCCTCTGTCTTTTGATCTCACGGACAGAAGCTTTCTTTCCGTTCTTTCCAAAAAACAAATTAGCTGAATTCTGCAAAATATCCAATCTCTCCTTGGATCATATGCCCTGCAAAATATTTTTAGCCCTGATTGCCCAGGTATATCTGGTGAGAAATTTTTCCTTCGCGTTGGAAGCGATGGCAGAAGAAAATGTCTTGTCGCCGACAAGTCTCTTGATTGCGCCCTGCCAGGCCTGAAGGTCATCAGGTTTCGCATAAATGGCATTGATATCCGCATCCAGAACCTCGTGAATTACGGGAATGTCCGAGACTATGATCGGCTTTCCCAGCGCCATATACTCGAAAATCTTGAGCGGGGACATCCTGTTGGAAGTGTCTATGCCTGCCGATGTTCCGACCTTTGTCTGATACGGAGCGAGAAGTATGTCCATCCTGTTCAGGATGCTCTTGACATTTTTAGGTGGCACGAATCCATAGAAATATATGTTTTCCAAATCCGCAGTCCTGCTCTTCCAAAACGCGATGTCTTTTTCTGTTCCGCCGATCACATGAAAAGCATAATTTTTATTGATTTCCGCAAGTCCTGCAATTATTTCCATGCCACGGCCTGCGTACAGGTGGCCGGAGTAGCCTATATTCACTTCGTGATTGCCCATCGTCGGGATGTCGCTGAAATCCGTCGCAGGATCCGCTCCGTCAGGCGCCACAATTATCTTTCCTTTTCCATTCTCTCCCATGACCGCTTCATAGTCCGAGGCAAGCGGATTCGAAATAACGACAAGCCTGCGGAAGCTGTCCATTCCTATAATTTTATTGAACATCCTGCGCGATAGTCGGGGCATTTCGGAATAAAAGTTGTGGTTCTCATAAATGATTGGAAGCTCTGCAAAATAGCTCGCATAGAATGCGGCTGGAAGATATCTGGACACAATGATATCCGGCTTAATCCTCACCGCCTGCCTTGACGCGAAGAGGGGATACAATATTTTTTTCGCCGCCAGATATGCATGCATGAAAATTCGTGAGCCGGCTGGAAAATATTCTGAAATGAAGAACGGATTTATTTTGCATAAATTGAATTTGCATGAAACCCCGTAAAACTCAAAAATATCATGAACATTCTTCTCGACGTTCCATAGCGAGTCCGGATAGATCAGAGTCACTTCGTGGCCATTTTCTGCAAAGGCGGAACACATTTTCATTATGTGGACAGAATTCGCCATCCTCGATGGGATGATGGCATTTGATATATAGACTATTTTCATCTGTCTGAAATCCTCCTGACTAAGCTCAAGGGTACATTATTCAGTAAATTACGTTCGTTTACTGAATCCGTACTGATACGACATTGCATATTTTCCAGTAAATGTCACGATAAATTCCTAAGATTGCAATATTGACTGGAAGGAAAAACTCCCCTTCAGAAAATTGCGGTGCAATTTTCATTAGATAATCTGGAGCGGAAGTCTGCGGAAAGACTTACGCCCAGATTATCTAGTGTCCTGTCTCGCAAATAACGATACTATGTCTCTTTAATAATTCAGATTAGTAGTTGTTGCACCCCTTCAGGGTGCTGGAATTTTTGATTGATCTTATCCCAGCCCGTTGGGCTGGGCTAAGGAATGCCACCCCTTCAGGGTGAAAACAACAATAGATGAATTAAAGGGGATGCTTTCTCAGGCTGAAGGCCTGACATTCCATAGCCTAGGGCAACGCCCTAGGAAAAGGGAATAAAAAAAAGAAATTGCACCCTGAAGGGGGGCAACAACATTGGTAATTGGAAATAAATCGTATAGGAAATTGTATTTTTTATAAT
>DYRX01000429.1 GCA_020718525.1 Victivallis vadensis | reverse complement strand
ACTTCGTGTGCTTTGTGTCTTCGTGTGGGATAAAGTTCAACTTTTGGGAAATGCACCCGGTCGGTCCCGGGGTCGGAATCTGGATCGAATATTATTCCCATGCACCGATTCCGATCCCGACCCCGATTGAAACAAATCCAGCAAATGTATTTTCCATTGCCGAGCTGGAGCTCGGCGTTCCCAGGTGAAATCTTTGAAATTCATAAATAAATGGACTGCCGCCGCAGAGAAAGGGAAGATTAAAACCCTTGATGCCGTACATATGGATTATATGCGCATGTCGGGACTGTCCTCACCAAAATCAACTGTCCACAGGCTGGTGAAAAGGCACGGATGGGCTTTATCCTTTCGCCGCTTCATGGCTTGGGAAAAAGACACGTTGAGAATTTCAACGCAGTCTCTGACACCGCTACTGATTTTGATTTATTCCTGCTGTTAACTTCTTCCTATTTGCTCAATCTTACTATTGAAAATCGCTTCTTGCAAGATATTTTTGTTCAAGTTTCTTAGAAAGTATTTTTTAAAATAGGGAGGAGAACAGCGATGCTAGCAACGAAAAAAAAACTGAAATTATTGGCGATGGGATTGTTTTCCCTCTCTGCTCTGCAAGCTTCTGCCACATTCACCCTGCTCCACAAGTTCGCAGGTGGCGGCGACGATGGTGCTAATCCCTATATGGGCCAGCTTGTCAGGGACGATGCCACCCTATATGGCATGACATACCTGGGCGGGGACAACAACGCCGGCACAGTTTTCAAGATGAACACGGATGGTGCCGGCTTCACCCTGCTCCACGAGTTCGCCGGCGGCGGCAACGATGGCACATATCCCATAGGTTCACTGACCCTAAGCGGTGGCAGTCTCTACGGTATGACATGGCGAGGCGGCGACAAGAATAAAGGCACAGTTTTCAAGATGGACACGGATGGTGCCGGCTTCATCCTGCTACACGAGTTCGCCGGCGGTGCTGACGATGGAAAATATCCTTACGGCTCGCTGATCCTTGACGGCTCAACCCTCTATGGCATGACCTGCAGGGGCGGGGATGACAATAACGGCACCATCTTTAAAATCAGCACCGATGGAAGCGGCTACGCCCTCCTCCGCAAGTTCGCTGGGGGGATCGAAGACGGAGCCTGGCCATATTCTGCGCTGACTCTAAGGAGCTCTACGCTCTATGGCATGACCTACTACGGTGGCGATAGCGACAAAGGCACAATTTTTAAAATCAATACTGACGGCTCGGGCTTCTCTCTGCTCCGCGAGTTCGCCGGCGGCGCGGACGACGGTGGCTACCCCTACGGCTCGCTGATTCTCTCCGGCGGCAGATATTACGGCATGACTTATGAGGGCGGTGACGGTAACTGCGGCATAATTTTCTCGGATAATCTGCCTCCTGTCCTGCAAGATTTCAATGGCGACAGAAAATCAGATGTCCTGGCTGAAAATTCAAGCGTTCCCCAAAGAGGATATATGTATCTCATGAACGGAAGCACCCCGGCATCAAGCGGGGGAGTTTACAGAAAGACCAACACAAACTGGACAACAAGTTCATTTGCTGATTTCAATGGCGATGGAAAATCAGACATGCTCTGGACGGAGAGCGTCACCAATGAACTCCTCATCTATATCATGAACGGACTTGTCGTGACAGAAGCTGGATTAATTCTTCCTGCAGGCACTGACTGGCTCGTTGATCAGGTTGCCGACTTCAATGGTGACGGCAAGGCAGATCTTCTTCTCAAGGAAAGCTCCGGTGGTGATTCCTGCTACATTTATATCATGAACGGAATAACTGTCTCCTCCGTCGGACGCATTCCTTGCGGAGCAAACTGGCTCACAAAATCCTCCGGCGACTTCAACGGCGACGGCAAGGCAGATATTCTCTGGGAAATCGGCGGAAAAACCGGCTACATGTGTCTGATGAACGGAACGACAGTTTCAAGCCAGGGACGAGTCTATTCTATCTCTTCCAAGGAATGGAGCACTGACAAATTTGCCGATTTCAACGGCGATGGCAAATGTGACATTCTCTGGAGGTACGATGGAATCTCTACGATTGCAGGCTACATCTATCTCATGAACGGACTCACAATAGACTCTTCCGGCTACACCTACTCGACCGGAAACTTGGCTTGGAACGTAATCCAGACCGGTGACCTAAACGGCGACTGGAAAGCTGACCTGCTCCTTCAAAATTCCGCAAACGGACAAGGACTCGCCTACATAATGAACGGAATCACCGCCTCCTCCTGGGGACTCATCTACACCCTTACCAACAACAACTGGCAGGTTAAAAAGCTTCTCGACTTCGGCGGCGACGGCAAAGCGGACATCCTCTGGCAGAACTCCGTGACTAAAAAGGCTCTG
>DYRX01000428.1 GCA_020718525.1 Victivallis vadensis | reverse complement strand
TTCGGACTCGCTGTTCGCCCTGCGCAGCCTCCGGTGTCAAGGGACACTCCAAAATAGGCCACTGTGGGACACCCCAAAATAGGCCACTATTTTCCTTTCATTTTAACACTTTATTCCATGCTTTCAAGGCATTTTTGACAAGTTTCAGAAAAAATCAACAAATTCAGATGGGAGACACGGGAAAAACGAGCAGCCGCAAATTCCCGAATTCCCCCGTTCTTTTTTATGTGTATGGGGGTGTATGGGGCATACCTATCAAGCTAAGAGCCCAAAGCTGAAAAAATAGAGGCTATTTTTTCATTTTGAAGAGTCTCACATTCAGTTCCACTATCCTTTCGATGGCGGCTTTCGCCTGTCTGTACCTTGCTATCATCCTTCCGACTTCGGACACCTTCTCTTTCGCCACATAGACGGTTCGCGTCTTGTTACCTGCTCCCTTGTATGTCAGGAGGTGGCTCATCTTCTTTTCGCGTCCCGACTTCTTCGTTCCCAGGACGACTTTGCTGACCGTCCCTTTGAGGATTTCTCCAAGTCCGGCCAATTTGGCCAGTTCCGCCGAGATTTTTTTACGGATTTCCTTTTCCGCGTCTTGCATTTCAGTCTCCTTTATGCTGATATATATAAGTATTTATTGCTTATATTTTAACACAAAGGAGGCCGATTGTCAATGAAGGAATTGAAAATTTCCCGTTTTTTTTCGGGAAGGGATGTCGAGGAGATCGCCAGAGGAACAAAGCTGGTCGAGAGGAAATCGCCGATAACCGGGTTCAAATTTTTGCTGACTTTAACCACGGGTCTGCTGAACACTCCGGACGGAACGCTAGCCCAGCTCGCGGGTTTTCTGTCAGGGGTGTGCCGTACCGACGTGTCGGCGCAGGCCGTGGACGGAAGGATAAACGAGAATGCTCAGGAGTTCATGAGACTGCTGATGGAAATGGCGCTCGCCATGTCCGAAAGGGCTCTCGGCATCTCTGCGGATATTATTGCCTGTTTCAAGCACATATACTTGGCCGACAGCACCAACTTCGAGCTCCATCCGTCTCTCGCCGACAAGTTCAAGGGCAGCGGCGGAGGCGCGTCGAAGGCGGCGATGCGCATACAGCTTGTCTTCGACTATGTCAATGGAACAATGCATGTCGAAATAGGCGACGCGAAGCTTTCCGATCCGAAGACGCTGCAGAGGATAATCAGGGAACGAAAACTCGACATTTCCGGGAGATGTCTGTTCATACAGGATCTCGGCTATTTCAAGACGGCGACGTTTGCCGACATCGCGGATATCCCCGACAGCTTCTTTCTGTCAAGGCTCATGTTCGGAGTGAACATTCACGACATGCGGGGTCAAAAATTGAATCTGCGAGAAATTCTGAAGGGAAAGCCGGGGAAAATCGATACGAATGTGATGATAGGAGGGCTCAAGTGCAGGCTTGTCGGCACAAGGCTTCCCGACGAGGTCGTGAACCGGAGGCTGCGCAGGGCGAACAGCGAGTCCGAACGAAAAGGCGGAATCACGGACGACTACAGGAGATTTCTGCACTACGCCTTCTTCATCACCAATCTGCCGGAAGACTATGACCTGGAGACGCTCTTCCTTCTTTACAGGATAAGATGGAGGATCGAACTGCTGTTCAAGACATGGAAGTCCATACTCAACATGCACAAGATCAGGTCGGCCAGGATAGAGCGCGTGATGTGCGAAGTCTACGGCAAGCTGATTCTCGCCGCCTTGTCCTTGATGATATGCGCCGCCGCCGAGGAAATGACCGCGTGGGGAACGGTGATCAGCCTGCACAGAGCGATGCGGCAGATGAGGGTCATGGCATTCGGGTGGGCGAAGGCGATAATGCGCGGATGCAAAAAACACGCGGAGTTTATTCTGGAATTGTCGGAACAGATAGCGATACTCTGCGTCAAGAGGAAACAGAAGAAGAGACCGACGCTGGAACAACTTTTGACCGAGGCGGTAATGCCCAAAGGACGTAAGAACCAGAAGAAAAGAAAATGAAAAAATGAAAGGGAAAAATGTTCAATTTCGAAATCGGGATTTCCGGAGAAAAGGAACTTCTTCATTCAATATTTTGTATCCGATATTCGTTATTCATAATTCCTTAGCTTGACAGGAATGGGGGGGACAGGCCGTGTCCGTAGACCCTCTCTATCGTTTTTCGGCGGAAGAAATCCGCCGCCGCATTGATGAGACATACAATGAAGTGGTGGAACAGACGCGCATGAACAAGGATGAATTTGTATGGGACAAGATCGGTTCGCCTGAAGAACTCGGGCGTCTGCGCATGGCCGCGATGGAGGAATTTCTTTCCGATTATCCCCTGGGAATTGAAGAAGGGCGTTATCTTGCCGGGGAATTGCCGAGTCTG
>DYRX01000114.1 GCA_020718525.1 Victivallis vadensis | reverse complement strand
ATTATTTATTTCTTTGAGCTGTAACGAGTTCCGTCATTTTAGACCAGGCCGCACCGCTTGCGAGCGCCTGTCTCGCCTTTTCCGTTCCGTCCTTGAACGATTTTGCCTGTCCGGAAACGTGGAGGGCGGCGGAGGCGTTCATGCAGAAATAATCCGCAAGAGCTCCGTCGCTCACGCGGTTTTCAAGAAGCTCCCTGATGGTGTCTGCATTTTCCCTGGCGCTTTTTTTGCTCGCGATCTCCTCGAATTTCCTTTGTGAAACCCCAAAATCCCCGGGATGGAGATCATAGACGCTTATCCTTCCATTGGCCAATTCGGCGACGCGTGTTTTTCCGCAGGGCGAAAATTCATCCATGCCAAGATCCGGCGAGATGCCGTCCGCCATTCCGTAGGGGGCGATTGCTGAGGGCATCTTGAGCTCCCTCAATATTTCGATCAGCTGATCGCAGACTGACGGAGCATATGCGCCTATCACTATCGAGTTTGTCTGTGGACATGGCATTGTAAGCGGACCAATGATGTTGAAGGCGGAGCTGAAGCGCATAGAGCGGATCAGCCGTGCCCAGCCGGACTTTAAAAATGCCTCTCCAGGAAGGTAGCATATGCCGTGAAGGTCGAGTGAATTCTGGGCGCAGGAAAGGGGAGCGTCAAGTTCGAGTCCAAATTCCTCCAAAATATCCGAAGCTCCCGATACTCCCGTGACGAGTCTGGCTCCTTTTTTCGCGACTGTCAGTCCGCATGCGGCGGCGATTGCCGCGGAGGGCGTCGAGCAATTGACCGTTTTGAGCGCGTCGGACCCGGTCCCGACAATGTCGCATATCGCGCCTTTGCGGACTGTGGATATCTTTGCAGTGTCGTAGCGATCGAGCGCGTCCCAGACTCCCGCCAGCTCTTCTGTGCTGGGACCGCGCATCATGTGGGCGCTCAGAAAGGCTCCCTGCTGAAGCTCCGGCTGTTCGTCTAGAATTATCTGCCTGTATGCTTCGCAGGCTTCGGAGCGGGTCAATTTGCGCCCCTTGGACAGCTCTCCGATCAGGCGCCCCATTGAACGCAGATTTGCTTCATCCCGCATTTAGCGTTTCCTTCATGTTTAAACCTTCTTGTCTAGAGTTCAATGTCACTAAGTTAAGGCTAAAAACAAGAACACGCTAAAGCTGTGAACTCCAACAAAGAAGCCTTAACTTAGTACATTCTGTTTAGAGTTCTAATTGACATCAAGCCAATTTTGCTGTTCGCCCCGATGCCGATTTTTTTAAAGAGAGCCTAAAGGCATTGCCTTTCTCTGCTTCAGCCCTTGCTTGGAAAGAATGGGAGGAGGCTTTTTGCAAAGCCATGCAGACAGCGGGTCTGCAGGCAGATCCGTCCGGGGCCTCTGTAGCGGCATACAAAGCCCTCTCCGGAGAGAGCCGAAGTCAATGCGCCTTTCAGAAAACCGCCGAGCCCCTCGCTTTTCCCTGTCGCCTTTTCGATACCGTAGCTTACGGAGCTGTCGAAGCAGACAATATTTCCGGTGTCAACAATATACTCCTCGCCCGGGGCAAGAATAACCTCATGAATGGCGCCGAAGCTGTTGACGAAAAGAGTTCCCCTTCCTGAGACCTCTAGAAGGAAGAGTCCCTCTCCGGACAGAAAACCTTTCAGGGAGCCCCGAGTTTCTATCTTGAGCTCCTTAGATCCGGCAAGATATGCGCCTGGCTGGCAAAAGACTTTTCGGTCTGCGAGGTCAATCGCCATTATGTCTCCGGTTGAAGCTGGAGCCAGGAGAATTTCACCGGGACCGCGCTCCGCAGTGAAGGTCGTCCTGAACATGCTTTCGCCGCCTGCGGCGCTTTTGAGGGCGCTGAAGAGTCCTCCGCCGGAAACCGCCGCCTCGATTTTGATTGTTGGAGACATCGAGACCATGGCGCCAGATTCCGCCATGACAGCTTCCCCACGTTCAAGTTGCACTTTTACCACAGCATACGATGGCTGATAGAGGATTTCGTGTTTCATGCGCTCTCCTTTTATTTTGCTTTTATTGGCAATGTCGGTTTCTATCTCTATTGTTTTTCAGCAAAGTAATGAAATTATTTGTCTGAAAAACAATAGCACTGTCAGCGCGTTGTTCAAGAAGGATTTTATCTGAAAACGGATGTAAAGATTCGCTGAACGACGTAGTTCAGTGAATATTTACAAACGGTCCGAGAAGAGAGGAAAGTAGCGGCGGACGGCAAAACTCCTTTTCTATTCTTTTTGTCCAGCCCAGAGCAAAGAAAGGCGATCTGGAAAAAGTATGGTCGGTGAGCATGAGGGCGCGATTGATGGGAAAAGCATTCTCCTTCCGATCTTCGCAGGAAATCATCGCTGAGATCGCCGATGCCGCCGGCAGGCTCATGAGCAGATGCATCATTCCCTCTTCAAAGCTGTGCTCCAAGGAGGGAAAACCGCAAAAATGCAAAGACTGAATTTTCGTCTGGACAAATCTTTGCAGTCGTTCTGTCTCATTTTTGCCGAGGATTTCGCAATTCAGCGCAAGGACGGGATCCTCCTCCTCGATTTTTCCAGCCGCTCCAATTAGTTCCGATGCGCCTCCTGATCCAAGACAGAATTTTAGAAGGGAAATTGTCCTGCGGCATCTGCCTATCAGTCCTGTTCCGTATTTTGAAGCTTCATCACTTCTCAAAAAACCGTTGACAATATATCGGAAGAGAATTTTGCGGCGCAGATCAAGCTGGCATGGATTTTTCATGCTTCTTTCTAGCTCTGCCAGACTGCGCTCAAAGAGGGCGGAAGCGTCTCCGACAAACGATTCCTCAAATTCTTCAATGTCATGGGAGTTCTCTTTTCTGGAGTGGAATTCGAGAAGCGATGCAGCTCCTAGAATTTTCAGGCTGAAAGGCGCAGTCGAATGCGAAAATATTTTGGAATACGCGCTGGCAATCGTTCTGAGTTTGGCAATTGGCGGGCGGATGGCACGTGAATACGGTGCATTCATGCGAAAGGTGCTTTCTGCCGTTTCGTCCGCGAGCTTCCTGATGAAAGGCTCATGGCTTGCCATCGGCTTTCCGCTCTCGTTTGCGACAGAAGGGCAGTCGTGCCTGAGCGACGCCGATACGCTTCCGTCCACCCAGTTGAAAACGTCGAAAGGATATGCCCTGCATGCAAGGGGCTTCGCGGATTCTCCAAATTCCTTGTGGATCATGCAGAGCTCATCCTCACCGAGGAAAATGCATCGTCCTCCGATTTTTTTTAGCAGGAAGACGTTGCGCCTCTTCGGATCATTCAAGAAGAAATCACCCTTGCCGATCTGAAAGGAAGAAAAAGCCAGCTTCGATATGGAATCCTTTTCGCGGGAGCTTAGCGGGACATCCCATAGCTTGCAGCACTTGCCGCAGTTCATGCAGGAAAAGCATTGCCCGGGAGAGAAGAAAACAGGGCGGCTAGCCAAGTGCCCCTTTTGCCGCTTCGTCATGCCTTTACCCGAGCGGCAATTTTTATTATTGCAGTTCCAGACAAAAGCTCAGGAACAGATCTCTTGACAGGACTCAGAAAAACGACAACAGGCGAACTCAGCCCCAACAAAAACATGGTGACAGCATAAAAATATGCCCTCCCAAGAAAAACCTCGCCACCATTGTCGGCTTTCACGATCATAAGTCCCCAGAACCACATTCCAAAAGTCTGTGCATAAAGGCCAAGAGCCAAGCCGTAATAGACAAGCACCGAAGAAATGAAGAGTGGAAATATCAGCATGAAGACCGAGTTGGAGTCATGTCCGCCTTGCACCATTGCCGCAGACAAAAGGAAAAAGAGGATGAAAAGCACTAGAAACACTGCGGAATCGAAGGAGAAGCTTAAAATTCTCAGAGGAATGCCTGGATGATCCGGCTGGTATCTGTTCCTGTAGGCACTGCCGTCGGAATAGCCTCTGGTAGAGGTTTTTTTCCTGAAGATTGACGCCAGAGCTTCCAGGCTTTTCTCTTTGAAGCTCTTCTCCTCCTCGAGCCTTTCAACCTGAAGGGCAAGAGACTGGTGCAGGAAGTCGAAATCCTCCGCCTTGTTCCACTTTTTGATCATGGAGTTGCGGACGGGCGTATGCGCTAGAACGCGACCGCCCTCGACCCATTTCTTCAGAGCCTCGCTGTCAACTGGACCATATTCCTTGTTATCGTCGCCTAGGATCATGTATTTCATTTTTGCTCTCCACAGATTGGCCGGACATGGACATGAAGCCGACTTGCCTTCAGGCAAGTCAAATTGTTCTCCTTATGCATGCGAGGAAAATAATATGCGGAAGGAATCTTTTCAACCCAAAAATAACTTGTCAGACATCAATGGTCAGAATTTTGCCATTTTCGCCTTTGAACTGTCGGCACTCCATGTTTTTGTAGAATTCTCATTTTTTAGCTCGTTTTCTTACTGCTGAGAAAGCTCCAGCGTTCGTACAGATTTTCAATTTCAGTTTTTTTCTGTTCAAACTCGGCCAGGAAGCTTTTTACTTTTGGTCCGTTGTTAACATAAAAATCAGGGCTGTTAAAAGTTTCCTCCAGTAAGGCTAGATCAGCTTCGGCACTTGTAATTTTATCCTCCAATCCTTCGAGTTCCTTCTCTTCCTTCCAAGAGAGCCTTTTCTTTTTATCATCATGTTTTTTTGGCGTGGCCGCTGATTTTACCGGCATCTCGTCTATTCTTGGCTTTGACAGCATGTCCCGTTGTCTGCGCTTCTCAAGATAATAGTCATAATCCCCTTCCTGATAATAAATATTTCCACCCCCTTCAAATGCAAGAATCCCGGTGCAGACTCTGTTGAGGAAATAGCGGTCGTGGCTGACAAGAAGGACTGTGCCTTCAAACTGAAGGAGCCCCTCCTCAAGTACACGCAATGTAGGCAGATCAAGATCGTTCGTGGGCTCGTCAAGTATAAGAAAATTTCCTCCGTCCTTGAGAATTTTTGCCAGCATCAGGCGGCTTCGCTCGCCCCCTGACAGGCAGGATACCTGAGTCAGAATGCGTTCATCCGCAAAAAGATAGCGTTTGAGATAAGTCCAGGTTGAAATGCGTCTGCCCTCAGTGCCACCCAAGGGAACAAAATCTTTCCCATTGTTGACCTCCTGAAACACATTGTTGTCGTCATTCAGATGCACGCGATGCTGATCAACATAATTGAATACCGTCTGTTCTCCGCGTTGCACTGTTCCTGAGTCAGCTTGCAGATCTCCTATGATTACCTTTATCAGAGATGTCTTTCCGACTCCGTTGGCGCCGACAACTCCGATGCGGCTTTCTGCCGTGAAGGAGAAAGAAAAGTCCCGGAAGAGATTTTTCCCTCCTAAAGAAAGGCTTATATTTGCCATGTCAACAACTTTGTTGCCAAGTCTTGGTGGCAGAGGCATTATGAGCTCTACATCAAGTTCGCGCGAATGCGCGGCCTGTGATTCGACCGAATAATAGCGCTCAAGGCGCGATTTTGACTTTGTTGTGCGTGCTTTCGGACCTCTGCGCACCCACTCCAGTTCACGCCTCAGAAAAGATTGCCGCTTGTTTTCAAGTTTTTCCATCTGGTCTTCGCGTGACACCTTGCCAGCTAGATATGCGGTGTAGTTTCCGGGATGAGAATAAATTGACGCATCCGACAGCTCCAGAATTCTGTCTGCTATCCTGTCCAGAAAATAGCGGTCGTGAGTGACCATTATGCATGTGCCAGAGTAGCGTGAAAGAAAATTCTCAAGCCATTCAATTGCATCTGTGTCAAGATGATTTGTCGGTTCGTCAAGTATGAGCAGATCTGACTGTGAAACAATGCTTCTGCACAGCATTATGCGCCGCTTTTCGCCGCCTGAAAGATTTGCCGTCGGACTGTCAGATGGTGGCAGGTGGAGGCGAGTCATTGCCTCGTTCACGCGCTGATCAATTGTCCAGCCTCCATGCATTGCAATCGCATGTTCAAGTTCTTGATTGTGCTTTGCAGTGCTCTCATAGCGCCTGATCATTTCAAGCAAATAGTCCAGGCCCGATATAACATTTTCTCTGACATTCAAAGCAGGATTTGGAGGAAGATCCTGCTGTAATAACGACACCTGCGTCTCCCGTTTGAATGAGAGTGTTCCGCTGTCCGCCTTCAATACGCCGGCAAGAATTTTCAGCAATGTTGATTTTCCTGCGCCATTACGTCCGACTAGCCCTACTCTTTCTCCCTCAAATATGGTCAAGCCTACTTTGTCAAGTATGGCTTGTTTTCCAATCTGAAAGGAAAGTTCAGATGCATTAACTATTACGGTTTGATTTTTCATTGCTTCTTTATCTCACACGGCACAAAGCACATGAAGGGAAGAAGATAGATGAGCAATAATTGTCCTTCCAGTACAGGCAAATTTCATTCTTCCGTTGTGCATTGGAGCCTTTGTGAGTGAATACTTCATATGCTTTATCCTTAAATAATTGGACTTACGCCCTTGCCGCTTAGACTAGATTTGCTTGGCGGAAGTCATTCCGGACAAGCAAATCCAATATTCCCACAACTATGAAAGTTGTGGGAAAGGTCTGATAAGATCATCCGACATTGCATATTTTCCAGTAAATGTCACGATAAATTCCTACGATTGCACAATCAGGGCGCAATAAAAGAAGAAGTTATTGTTTCTATTCATTGTTCCTTGGCTTGACAGGAAACCCAGCGGGGGTGTGGTCACAGAATGATCCCCAAAGCTCTCTGGAGTAAAATTTAACCGGCTACGCCGGAACGTTCCAAGACTCGCTATCGTTGTCGTAATCGCTATCGTAATCGGGTTTACAAATTTATAGATTACCGCTCCGCTGATAGCGATAGCGACTACGATTACGAAAATTATAAAAAAGACATGTAAGATTTGAAAGGCGGGAAAAGCGGTCAAAAGACTGGCGGCACTCCGGGGCACGGCGGCAGATTATCACTTTCGGCGTCATTCGTCATTTACATATCTCGATATGCGCAATACTTGAATTTGATAATCTGTCGCCAGTGCCAAATTGCAAATTTATTTTGCAACAGCCCCTAAAAGAAGTATATTTTTGCCGATTCTAAGGCTCAATCCTTGATATTTTCATCTTCTATGGAAACTTATGGCGGACTGAAAAAATAAACTTGGGAGCCGGGCTATGACCATCAGCATCGCATTGATTTTGGCTGGCTTTGTTTTGCTTTATTTTGGTGCGGACTGGCTCGTCAATGGAGCCGCAAATCTAGCCGTCAAGGTTGGCATTTCGCAACTAGTTGTCGGACTGACGGTTGTTGCTTTCGGTACAAGCGCCCCCGAGCTTGTCGTCAGCCTGGATGCCGCACTCAATGCCCACGGAGACATAGCCATCGGCAATGTGACCGGCTCGAACATATTCAATCTCGCCTTTATCCTGGGAATTGCCTCCCTTATTTGTCCGATCGCGATAAACAGGCAGATTCTTCGCTTCGATGCCCCCGTGATGATCATTGCAAGCATTGTTTTTTCGCTCATGATTCTTGACGGAAAAATCAGCAGACCAGAGGCGCTTCTGCTTTTTTCTGGCATTCTGGCATACACCGGCTATCTGATTGTCTCATCAAAAAAGAGTTCTTCATCGGCTCAGGAGGAGTCAAAAGAGCAAAACGCCCCAGAAATCGCCGGCGGCAGTATAGCCATCTCAATTTTCTACGTTTTGGCTGGACTCATCACGCTTGTACTCGGCTCTAGACTCCTTGTCGAAGGCGCGGTCGCAGTCGCAAAAATCCTCAAGATCAGCGAAGCGGTGATTGGTCTGACAATTGTCGCGGCTGGCACAAGCCTTCCCGAGCTTGCGACATCCGTCGTCGCGGCGTTCAAAAAGAATGCGGATATTTCGATAGGAAATGTAGTAGGATCAAATATTTTCAACATTCTCTGCATAATTGGTCTTGCTGGAACTGTCGCCCCGATGAGCTTTCCTGGCATCAGCAACATGGACATAGGCTTCATGCTCGGAACTGCAATACTGATCTATCCATTCATGCTCAGCGGAAAAATCCTGAACAGGACCGAGGGCGGAATACTGCTGGCAATCTACGTCGCATACATTGCTGTCCTCTGGCCGAAATAGGCGCATTAAATAAGGTCTCTGCATTTTTTTCATATTGTTCTATATAGTTAGCAAAATAATTTCATTATTTTGCTGAATACCATTTTCTAATCTCAGACTTCTTGAGCCGTATAGGGAAAATTATAATCTTATGGAAAATACATATGTTAGATTTGTCTCAATCGGGGTCGGGGTCGCTATCGGAATCGATGCATGGGAAGAATATTCGATCCCGATTCCGACCCCGATACCGACCTGTCTGCGTGCCCGCACAGGCAGATAAATACCAACAACAGCAATTTCCACGAGTCAGGAATTCTGAATCTGAAACAGGAATAATCACTTTTCACATCTCAAAGTCGAAAAGTACTGCGCTCTTCTTGAAATAGCCGCGTTGAAGTATATCTTCTTCGGGCTGAAAAAACAAAAATCGGGAGATGACATGCAAGTGATAGTGAGACCAGACCTGATGGCGGCGACAGAGCTTGCGGCGCGGATCATAGCAAAAAGAGTCAGAGCTTTTCCTGACACGACGCTTGGTCTGGCTACGGGCGTGACCATGGAGAGGCTATACGAGAAGCTTGTCCATATGCACAGAGGCGAAAATTTGGATTTTTCTCTGATCAGAACTTTCAATTTGGACGAATACATCGGCTTGCCCGCCGACAGTCGTCATTCATACCGGCATTACATGAACCATCATCTTTTCAACCATATCAACATAGACGCTAGAAACACATTCATTCCGAATGGCATGGCATCGGATTTGAAAGCCGAATGCGCGAGATATGAGAAAAGAATAAAAGATGTGGGCGGAATAGATCTGCAACTGCTGGGCATCGGAAAAGCTGGGCACATAGGATTCAACGAGCCTCTGTCCGCGTTGAAGTCAAGAACCAGGGACAAATCTTTGACACCGATGACTATAGTCCAAAACTCGCCCCTTTTCGACGGACCGGAGAGGATGCCGAGACGAGCTCTGACCATGGGCATCGGAACGATTCTCGAAGCCAAAGAACTGCTTCTGCTTGTCACTGGGCGCTCGAAGGCGGAAGTCCTGTCAAATGCTGTGGAAGGTCCGATCACCTCGATGATATCGGCTTCCGCCATACAACTGCACGAGAAATGCACCGTCATCGCCGATGCCGCAGCGGCTGAGCTTCTGAAGGGCCGCGAGTACTACGACTGGATTTTCCACAACGAGCCGGAGTGGGGGGAATTCAGAATCTCTGCAAATTCAGACCTTCAGACATCTGAATTTCGGTGACTCTGACTTTTCGGCGAGGATCGGACAGGGGCAATGAGTGCCTTTTCCTGTTATCGGAGGCGGTGTCTCCGAGCAAAGAGGCCTCCTGGAGTAGTATCGAGGGCTGGAATATGGATCATATGTGCATGTAGGGACTGTCCTCACCAAAATCAACTGTCCATTGGCTGATGAAAAGGTACTGATAGTTTTTCATGGATAATAAATTCACAATTTGAATTTATTGAAAAGAGAAACTACAGAGGCAATTTAAACCGACCACAACCGTCACTTTTTAGAGGTGGCTGGGCTGGTGTCCGGCAATACGGGGCGGAGCCTCCATATGTCAGAATAGTCCCATGGTGTCTTTGATCCTGGGAGCAATCCCGCGTTTGACACAAAGTAGATGTAGCCATCTGCTCCCCAGCAAGGGTCATTCTCGATGGTTTTCCCACTGGTCAACTGGGTGATTCCGATGCCATCCGCCTTCATCACGTAGATATGGAATCCATCCCTGGCCCTGTCGCTTATAAACACGATGCTGTTCCCGTCGGGGGAAAAAAACGGTTGGATGTTGTTGCTCTCGCCGGAGGTCAGCTGGGTGATCTCCCCGCGGTCTATATTGTAGAGGAAAATATGCCAATTCGTGCCTACCGAGTTTACATAGAGGATTACGTTCTCCCTTGGATGCCAGCACGGCTGGCACCCCTCGACCAGGATGGTGAAATTCATGCCGTCCGGATCGACCAGGCATATGTTTTCCTTTGCAGCTCCCTCCGTATCCTTACTGCGGAGAGATGTGCTGAACACAATTTTATCGGCCTTGGGGTTGATGGACGCATAATCGTCGGAATTGCCCATGGCGTTAGGCGTGACATAGGTGATAGCCATAGTGCCGATCTTTCCTCTGGCGATCAGCGTCTTGTCCGGTCTAGAATACCGGAAGAGGTAGTTCTGTCCGTCAGGATACCATGAGGCATTATCCGTGAACTCCTGGGTTAGGGCTGTCCTTCCAGGTTCCCCTATTGACTTGACCTCTATTGACCTGACCTCTTTCTTGGCTTTCTGCCCGTTGTTCACAGGTTTCTGTTCATTTTCACAATCCACGTGTTTCTTCACAAAATATAGGATTTTCTTGCCGTCCGGGGATAGTCTTGGGAAGAATTCGGCGACGGGGGCGTCGCAAATTCTAGTAAGCTCTTTGGCGCTGTTGGTGATTGATGGAGCTTTTGGCAGCTCAGGTTCAAGTTCCTTTGTGGAAACGATGACCTTTTCTGTCGTCGTACATCCGGATAATAAGACCGACAAGGCGGCAACTGCAAAAAACTTTCTCATTTTGGCAAGCCCTTTTTTTTGGGAGTTATGTTCACACGGAAATTCTTGCGGCATTTCCGATAAAATTATTTGGAAGGTTTGCTTGGCGTCTCGAAAGCCTTGTCAAGGGCGATCGGTTTCAGCCTCCAAATATCCGAGAAATCGTCTTCTTTGCACCCAGGAGGCTCTCCGGCATTGGAACAGAAGTAGATGTAATCGTCGGAACTCCAGCACGGGTCGTTCTCCGTCGTCTTGCCGCTTGTGAGCTGTGTCACATTGGATCCGTCGCTTTTCATGATGTAAATATGCTTTCCGTCCTGATCTCTGTCGCTCACGAAAGATATGTATTTCCCGGTCGGCGAGAAATAAGGTCTGTCGTTGTGAAAATCGCCTGATGTAAGCTGTGTGTTCTGCCCCGACTCCATTTCATAAAGGAAAATATGCCGCTGTTTACCGTTGTCCAGCAGTTTGGTGTACACTATGACATCGCCTGACGGATGCCAGCTTGGGAACTCGCCCTCGACCAGGATGGTGAAGTTCATGCCCTCAGGATCAACAAGGCAAATGTTTCTCTTGCCACCGAGACTGGTTTGAAAAGCAATCTTGTCGCCCCGCGGGTTGATAGACGGGTAGTTGTCGTCGTCCCCCATCGCAAACGGTGTGACATACGTGATCCCCGCTCCTATCTTGCTTTTCGCTATCACGGATTTCACCGGCTTGCTGTAGTTGAAAAGGAAAGACTGGCCATCGGGATACCATGAGGCGTTTTCAGTGCATCCGGGCGTAAGCGGGACTTTACCCAGCTTGCCAACTTCCTTCATGAAGATACTGCTCCGCTCATTCTGCTGTGTCGGCTTGGTTTCGTCCCTCACATGGTAGAGGAGCTTCTTCCCGTCCGGAGAGATGCGTGGATGGAACTCGGCGATTGGACTGTCGCATATCCGCGTCA
>DYRX01000113.1 GCA_020718525.1 Victivallis vadensis | reverse complement strand
AATCGCCGACCTGGTTGATTTTCCAGACGCTTGTGGCGCCGCAGATCATTTTTGCGGAGCTTATCGCTGTTCCGTTCATGAGATAGATCGCGACCTGGCCTGTAGAATGGTTCGCCCAGAGATAATCCTGCCTGGCATCTCCGTTGAAGTCGGCGAAGGCGGCGATCTTCCAGTTTGCATCGCCAACAGAATAGGGGTTGCCGGAAGAAGCTGGCGCTGAGCCGTTCATCAGATAGACGTAGCCTAAGTTCGAGACCGAGTCCTCGGATGCGACATCAGATTTACCGTCGCCGTTGAAGTCCCAGGGCATTGCGGAAGAAACTGTGAAGTCCTGTTGCCATAGGTTGCCGACATTTCCGTAGTTGGCAGAGGTTCCGGTGCTGACGCTGAGGGATTCGGCGCCAGGGCATGAAAGCGTGAATGACGTGGCGGAAGGAACGCGGATGGCATATACGCCATAAGAGTCTGAGGTGCCCTGATAGGTGCTTCCGCCGGACACTGCGCTCACCGTTACACCCTCAACCGAGGCTCCCTCGCTGTCGGTGATCCTGCCGCTGATAATTTCTCCTGTGCCGCTGATGAAAACATTATATACGCATTTATAGACCTTTGTGAAATTGGCCCAGGTGCCTATATTAGGCAGATCGTACCAGGCGTCGCTGGATCCGGACCAGCCCATGTTGAGATGGTGATACATGGTCGAATCCTGGTAGCCATAGCCGTCGCACACGATGGCATGCCCGCCTGCAGATCCTGTAATTCCGAGAAGAACAGGATAGCCGTAGTCCAGATCTGGATTCATCATTTCGTAAAGACCATTGCCTACAAGCTCACCGCCGCTGTCGTAGCCCTTGATGGCATTGCTGTAGTCGAAGAAATTTTTATATGCATCTGCCGCCTTGAGCGTGTCTGTGCCTGAAGATCCGCTTGTGTAGCTCATATTGACGGTTATCCCGGCATCTGAACAGAGCGAGCCGATCATCTGTCTTTGATTGTCAGGTGTGGAGCCAGGCGGATCCAAAGGCATGAGGCTCCAGTTGTAAGCGCCTCCACCGCCCCCACCGCGGGTTGTCGCAGTCGTGGAAGAGTCGTCCACATATATGGTGCAGGTATTTTCTCCAATGCCAGCAGTAGGGAACTCGTGAAATCTCATAAGTTGAGCCATGGCGGTTGCGACACAGCCGCAGACGTAGTTGTTTGGCGTGTAGTAGTTGTAGCAGTTTCCGCCGCCGTCTGTTGACTGATTCCACTTCGACTGCACCAGGGGCATTACGCGTGGATCGTCAACCGAGCTTCTGCTGGAAGATTCCTGATCGGAGGATTTTTCCGCGCCTGAAAGCGAGATCCACTTCTGTTTCGCCGCCGCCATTGGACCAGGCGCGCTGAATTCCATGCCCGACTGCACTGCCGCCAATTTCAGGCTCTCAACATGGGAAATCCTTTGCGAGACGTCTTCTGTCAGAAAATCAAAAAGCGGATTCATCGGATTCGGATCAAATGTGCCAGTTGGCGAAAAGACTAGAATGGGTTCGACATAGTCGTCCGATGAAGCCACGACAAAGCCCTCGGGGCTTAGAGAGAAGACGTAGAAGCCGTTGCCGCCGCTCTCCGAGGGATATTCCGCAACGGAGGAGATTTTCTGCGAAATCGGGTTGCCAAGGGGATCAGGATCGGATGCAAGCCAAGCCTTCACCATGGCTTCAGCGGACGAGACATCCACTTTGTCAGCTTTCAGATCCGCCAGCGAAACCGAGACCAAAACGCCGATGCAAAGCATCAGGAAAAGACGGGACTTCTTCATCGCAAAATCCTCCTGTTACATTGTATTGCCATAACGCAAGCATCCATTCTACGCGGGAAAGTTACGCCATTGTATCCCATTTTCAAGTAAAATTAGCTAAAAATATTCAAACTTGGATTCTGAACGTGGCCCCCGACACTAGCACGATTGATTTTCCCTAGCAATAAATACATGTAAATATGATTTGACACTATAATTTTAATAAAACATATCTTTTTAGCTTGAAAAGATGCTAGGGCGTGCAAGATTTTGCAGACTGAATTGTTCACACTACTGAAGAAAAGGTGCATCAATGCGAATTCAATACAAGAAAATTCCCGAGGATCTGCTGAGATCGCTTCCTGACGGCATGAAATTTCTCATGGTCAAGGGTCAGCAGTTTCTTGTGGTGCTGGAAGTCGCGTGTCCGGAGGGACACAGCCTTATGGACGAAGACGTCCGTATTCACGGCGAGCCTTCGATACGGATCAAGGTTGACGCTGGCAAGAGTTCGGGGCATCTCTTTGTTGATCCGTTCTGGGGCGGGCACAGCAAGCTCTACGACTTTGTGCCGGTCATGGGGGCGCGGCAGAAGGTTCTCTCGGTTTCCTGTCCGGTCTGCGGAACGAGCCTGATGGAGAAGAGCGCGTGCAGGACGGACGCCTGCGGGGCGGGCGATGCCTTCGTCCTCCATCTGCCTGGGGGGAAGAACAAGATACATGTATGCGCCCGTCTCGGATGTCCCGGACATCATCTGGAGGTGCTAGACATGCCGCTGAAATTGTCTGACGAGCTTGATCAGATACATTATTTCCAGACATATGAAGATGAAATCTTCGGGGGGATATAAAATGGGGAACAGGGCTGAAATAGATTCGTCCCAGTGCAAGGGCTGTGGCTACTGCAAGGTCTCGTGCCCCCGCTCCTGCATCGAGCTTTCCAAGAAGATCAACGCGCAGGGCTACAACTATGCAGAGTTTGTCGGCGAAGGCAGATGCGTCGCCTGTGGCATCTGCTTTTATGTGTGCCCCGAGCCTGGAGCGATAACTGTGATCAAGGAGCAGAAGAAATGAAGAAACACCTTATGAAGGGCAACGACGCGGTGGTGCGTGGTGCCTTGCTTGGCGGCTGTACACACTTTTTTGGCTATCCCATCACGCCGGCAAGCGAGATTGCGCATGCCGCCTCCTTCTATTTTCCGAAGGCAGGGCGCGTTTTTCTGCAGGCGGAATGCGAGGTGAACGCCATCAACATGATCTATGGTGCCTCCGCGGCGGGCGCGCGTGTCATGACTGCGTCGTCAGGCCCCGGAATAAGCCTGATGGCGGAAGGCATCTCATACATTGCCGCATGCGAACTGCCTTCGGTTATCGTGGATGTGCAGAGGGCGGGGCCCGGGCTCGGCAACATATGGCCCGAGCAGAGCGACTACGACACAGTGGTCACCGGCGGCTCGCACGGAAACTACAAGTGCATTGTCCTCGCCCCCGCCTCGGCTCAGGAAATGTGCGATTTCACATACCGCGCCTTCGAGATCTCTGACGAATACAGAATTCCCGTCTTCATACTGGCAGACGCCTATATCGGACAGATGATGGAGCCAGTGCAGGTGCCTGAGAAGGTCCTGCGCGGGAGCCGCAAGGACTGGGCTCTCTACGGGGATGCCGAAAGCAAGCGCAATCTTGTGACATCCATCTACATGAATGCAAAACAGCTCGAAGAAGTCAATCTCCGACTCGTGAAAAAATTCAGGGATCTTGGTGAAAAGCTCTTCGACGTGGAGGAGACGCAGACAGAAGACGCGGACATCCTTTTCGTGGCGTACGGGATCAGCGCGAGGATCTGCTTCACCGCCGTGAAGAGCCTCCGCGCCGAAGGCATAAAGGCAGGCCTTCTGCGCCCGAAGACAATTTCCCCGTTTCCAGTCAGGAGGATTGCGGAGCTAGCGAAAAAGTCCCGGAAAGTGATTGTTGTAGAGCTGAGCGACGGACAGATGCTCAGAGATGTCCGTCTAGCCGCCTCGGACAGCAATGCCGCGGTCGTCCCCTTCAACTGGATGGGCGGCAAGGTGCCGTCAACGCGTGAACTTGTCGAAAAAACCAGGCTCGAGGTGAAATCATGACACAGGAAACGGTCAAGCACTGCAAGTCCAAAGCCTTCTACGACGAGTTTTTCAGAAAGGGCGAAGGGGACAAGCAGACCCATTACTGCCCTGGCTGTGGACACGGCATTGTGCACAAGCTCATTGCGGAGGCGACAAGCGATCTCGGAGTAAACGACAGGGTTGTCTTCTGCTCGCCCGTGGGATGCAGTGTCTTCGCATACTACTACTTCGACTACGGAAACATCCAGTGCGCGCATGGCAGGGCTCCTGCGGTCGCGACGGGAATACGCAGAGTGCTGGACGACTCGATTGTCATCGTCTATCAGGGCGACGGCGATCTGGCGGGGATAGGCATGGGGGCGATCATGCATGCCGCGAACCGCGGTGAAAACATGAGTGTCTTCTTCGTGAACAACGCGATCTACGGCATGACCGGCGGACAGATGGCGCCGACCACGCTTATCGGCCAGAGGACGATGACGTCTCCCTCAGGTCGCAGTCTTGGCAACGAAGGCTTTCCAATCGGCATGTGCGAGCTTATGGATGCGCTCAAAACGCCTGTCTATGTCGAGCGCGTCTCCCTTGGTGACGCTGGGCGCGTGTTGAAGGCGCGGACAGCCATCAGAAAGGCCGTCAAATATCAGAATGAGAGGCGTGGCTTCACATTCGTAGAGATTCTGTCGCCATGTCCTGTGAACTGGAAAATGCAGCCCGAGGAATCGCGCCGCTGGCTGATGGAGAACATGGAGCCGGTCTTTCCGGTGAAGCAGTTCAGGGACAGAGCCGCGGAGGCGGAGCCGCGTGCGGCTCGCGGAGACGAGGAGCTTTCGGACAGCGAACTCCTGGAGCTTTTCAGTTCCGAGGGAGATGCCAATTTCCACACGGACAGGACAGGGCTTTCCGATCCGCCGGATCAGCTCGTGAAAATCGCCGGCTTCGGCGGGCAGGGCGTGATGTCAGCAGGGATTCTCCTTGCGAACTGCGCAGTCTGCGAAGGCCTGAACGCCACCTGGATCCCATCATACGGCGCGGAGATGCGTGGAGGGACAGCGAACGCGAGCGTTATCGTTTCCGCCAGCCCCATTGGAAATCCTGTTGTCTCGGAGCCGAACGTGCTGATCGCGATGAATCTGCCCTCTCTGAAGACCTTCGAGCAGTCTGTGCTTCCCAGCGGCATGATACTCGTCAATTCGTCTCTCGTGGACAGTAAGGTCGGACGCGGCGATGTCAGAGCTTTTTACATTCCGGCGACAGAAATCGCCAACAAACTGGGTTCTGTCGCCACTGCCAACGTGATAGCGATGGCTGCATATGCCTGCCTGTCCGGAGCTGTCTCGCCTGAGACTTTGAAGCAGGTCATTCCGCTTTCCATCAAGAAGAAAAATCTGATAGAGGTCAATCTTGCGGCGGTTGACGAAGGCGTCAAATATTACAAGGAGAATATGGCTGGACGATGAAAAAAATCCGCATTTTGGCTATAAATCCGGGCTCTACAAGCACGAAGGTCTCCTGCTTCGAGTCAGAAGTCGAGCTGGCGGTCGAGTCTCTCTCGCATCCGGCTTCAGAGCTCAAGAACTTTGCAAGCATTCCAGATCAGTGCGGATTCCGGCTCGGATGCGTTGAAAATTTTCTCTTGAAACACAATATTCCAGTCGGGGGATTCGACGCGGTTGTCGGGCGGGGCGGTCTGCTCAAGCCCATCCAGGGCGGAGTCTACAGAGTCAATCCCGCCATGCTTGAGGATCTCGCCTCCGGCCGCTATGGTGAGCATTCATGCAATCTTGGAGCAATGCTTGCAGATCTCCTGTCGAAAGAGGCAGGATGTCCGGCATTCATCGTTGACCCGGTTGTCGTCGACGAGCTAGATGACGTTGCACGCCTCTCGGGGCTCCCTGAAATCAGAAGAATCAGCATTTTCCATGCGCTGAACCAGAAGTCTGTCGCAAAGCAGACTGCGAAGAAGCTCGGCAGGAAATACGAGGACTGCAACTTCATTGTGGCGCACATTGGCGGAGGCATCTCAGTCGGCGCACACAAAAAAGGCCGGGTGGTTGACGTGAACAACGCGCTGAATGGCGACGGTCCCTTTTCGCCGGAACGCTCCGGCGGACTGCCCTCCCTCGGACTTGCGGAGCTTTGCTTCAGCGGAAAGTTCAGCCTTCCTCAGATCAAAAGAAAAATTGCGGGCGAAGGCGGAGTCGTCGCATACAAGGGCACCAACAATTTTGCGGAACTCCTCTCAATGGCGAAAAACGGCGACAGGGAGGCCGAACTGCTCTACAGGGGCATGGCATACAGGATAAGCAAGGAAATCGCGATGCATGGCGCGACGCTCGAGGGGGAAGTTGACAGGATCATCCTCACCGGCGGCATAGCCAACGACGCGGAGTTCATGGAGCTCATCGTCAGGCGGGTCGCCTTCCTTGCGCCCGTTGAAATAATTCCCGGCGAAAGGGAGATGCTCGCACTGGCGCAGGGCGTCCTCTCCGCGATGAACGGCGAGGAGGCTGTCAAGGAATATGTCAGATGAGCGGCTGCCGGCGATCTGCAGCTGGCAACTGAAAAGCATAAGCAACTGCAAGCAAAGGAGATATGCATATGGAACACATAATGACTGGCGTTGTAAGGAACAAGCCCGGCGTCCTGGCGTTCATCGCCGACAAGTTCAGGCAGATGAACATCAACATCCAGAGCCTGAACACATCTGAAACGGACGATCCGGCATTCAACTGCATAACGATAGTGTCTGAAAGCACCGAGATGGATGTCGAAAACATCCAGAAGGAGCTGGCTTCGGTCGTTGACATCAAAGGGCTGGAAAAGCTTGACGCGGGAGATCACCACGAGAGGGAGCTCGCCCTGGTGAAAATCAAACTCAGCCAGGACAGCATGTCCCAGATCATGCAGATCGGAGAGGTTTTCCATGCACGCGTAGCCGGCATCGGCAAGCATTCCATCACGCTGGAAATAGTCAACGAGCCCTCCCAGGTGAGAGGCTTCATAAGCATGCTGAAACCCTTCGGAATAATCGGCGTCGCCAGAACCGGGCGGACAGCAATAAGAAAAGACTGAGAACGCCTTCAGAAAAAAAGAAGCTCGACGGAGACCGTGAATCATGATTTCAAGTTTTGAACGTTTGAGGGAGCTTTCCGTAAATCAGGCAGCCGGAGAAAAATTCCGAGTTGTCGTAGCCGGCGCCGACGACGCAGACATAATTGAAATACTCTCAGAGGCGATTGATCTCGGAATGGTCGAGGCAAGCCTGGTCGGATCAGAAAAGCATATCCGCGAAATCGCCTCCAAAACGGGGACGGACTTGTCGCGATTCGAAGTGATTGATGCGTCCAGCGCCGAAGAATCGGTCGCAAAAAGCGTCTCAGCACTGAGAAGCGGCAGAGGTGACATACTGATGAAGGGCAATCTCAAGACGAGCACCCTCATCCGCCAGGTTCTCGACAAGGAGCAGGGGCTCCGCTCCGAAAGGATACTCAGCCATGTCGGAGTCACCTCGGTCCCCGGAAAAACAGGCTTCCTCATAGTGACCGATGCGGGCATCAACATCGCTCCCGATCTCGCCCGTAAAAAGGACATAGTCCTCAATGCAGTCCAAGTCGCCGCCGCCCTGGGAATTGAATGCCCCAAAGTGGCGATACTCTCCTACGTGGAAAGCGCGGAGAAGCATTCCTCTCCCTCGATCACGGATGCCGTCATGCTGACTGAAATGGGCAGACATGGGCTTTTTCCAAACTGCATAGTCGAAGGCCCCTACGCCCTGGACAACGCCGTCTCGGCAAAGTCCGCCGCAACCAAGGGGGTGGCCGACAGAAAAGTCGCCGGCAATGCGGACATCGTTGTAGCCCACGACATACATATGGGCAATGCCATCTACAAGGCGGTCCAGCTCTGGGTTGGATCACCTATCGCCGCAGTCGTGATCGGCTGTGCCACGCCAATAATCGTCCCGTCAAGAGCAGACAGCCACGAAAGCAAGCTCATGTCAATCGCGCTCGCAGTGCAAATCATGAAGAAAAATAAAAGTTAATAAAAGGAGAATGCGCCATGGAAATGGAAAGAATTCCGTCGAAGCTTGACATTGACGTCGTCGAAGGCAAGGACATTCAAAAGAGGTTTCATATTCCCAGAACCGATTTTGGTCCCGAAAAGGTCGTCCGCCTATTCGATCATGAGAACAATCAGACCTGGGGATATGTCGTAGTTGACAACCTGACAAGAGGCCCCTCGCTTGGCGGCATACGCCTCGCGCCCGACATCTCCGTGAACGAAGTCTATGGACTCGCCAGCGCAATGACATTCAAAAACGCCGCCGCCATGCTTCCCATCGGTGGAGGCAAAAGCGGCATACTGGGCAACCCTGCGTATTTCGCAGAAAACCCGCTCCAGAAAAAAAAGCTGATCACTGCGTTTGCAGAGGCGCTTTGGCCTGTCGCCGACTACATTCCGGGACCCGACATGGGCACGGACGAACAGGACATGCAACTCATCTACGACGTGTTTTCACGACTCAACAAGGCTCCCAACCATGGCAGGGGCGGAGTGGGAAGACCTCCGGAAAAGGGCGGACTGCCCCTCGACGAATGGGGCCTTACCGCGCACGGACTTTTTGCAGGCGCTAAAACAGCCGAGGAGTTCGAGCCGGGCTTCCGCATCCGCGGCGCGAGAGTCGTCATACAGGGATACGGAAATGTAGGATGCCACATCGCTGAAAAACTCGCCGCCGAAGGGGCGAAAATAGTCGGGGCATCCGACATCAACATGGGGCTATACAACCCGGACGGACTCGATCTGGACCAGCTCAGCGAAATCAGGAAGGAGCCTTCCGGACTTATGCTCTACACAGGGGCGACTAAAATGCGCTTCATCGGAGAAACCCTCGATCAACTGCTCCAGGTCCCCTCCGACATCCTCATACCCGCCGCCCGCCCGGATGCAATCACAAGAAGGAACGCCGACAAAATCCAGACAAGGATCATCCTGCAGGGCGCGAACAACCCCGTTGACCATGTAGTGGAATATTATCTCAAAAGAAGAAAAAATGTCACGTCTCTCACCGATTTCATTGTCAATGCAGGCGGCGTCATCGCGTGCGCGGTGGAACTCAAAGTTGACTCCGACGACAAGTTCAAGAAAAAAGTGAAGAAGCAGGACGGATGCGGCAAGGCATACCTCGAACAGCTCGTCTACAATATCATAAGCTCGAACGTCTCTGAAATCTACGCTCGGCTTGCAAAGGCCAAGAATCCCGACCTCATGTGGAGAGACGTCGCAACAGACCTTGCTAAAGAGCGCCTCTCCAAATCGGGAAAAGATGCAGAAAGCATCTTCGCCTGAAGGAATTCCTTCAGTCCGATCTCCCTTGAAACTGCCGTTGCTGTTCACGCTGTGCTCCTAACGGGAAGGAGTTAACGACTTTCTTCGTCGTCGCTATCGGAATCGAAGAGAAAGACAGCCTGAGCTGTCTATGCCTGCCTGCGCTATGCTTTGCGGGCAGGTTGCGAGGCAGAAGGCTGGACACCAACGCAGAAAAAACTGACATGCGGAACAGGAACACAGCGTTTTTTTTCTGATGGAACGCCGACATCCTGTCGGCTCTCTTTCAGATGCCAAGCTGGTGCTCGGTGTTCCATGGTGAAATCTTTGTGCCTCCGTGCCTTTGTGCGAGGACAAGTTCTTGTCTTTTAACTTTAGGAAAAGGTGTCTGACCCCTTTTAATTAGAATTAGTATATATAATTGGTCGCAAGTAAGTTATGAATAATAATAATCGTAAAAATGGCTCTTACGGTGGTTTTCTGAGACTTGAAATTATTGTGTAAGGGATTAAATGCTTCCTCTTTCCATCATTTTTAAAGGACAATATTGAAAATGCCGAGACGTACCCGCAACTGGCTTGACTGCTCATGCTACCATCTGACGCACCGTTGTCTTGACAGACAGTTTTTCTTTGAAAGTTCAATCACCCGTGACACATATCTGAAGGAGCTTCGTGAAATGGTCGCCCGTTTCCGTGTTGATGTGCTTGACTTCATTGTGACCTGCAATCATGTGCATCTTCTTGTTTACGCGGGGAAAGGTGTGGAAATAGAGAAGGGGATGCAGTATATCCATGGGCGTATGGCGCAGAGGTACAATGCGCTCAAAGGCAGGGAAGGCGCATTCTGGAGCGGGCGCTATCATGCCACTCTGATCGAAAACGGCCAGCATCTCAGCCAATGCATGTTCTACATAGACTACAGCATGATGAAAGCCGGAGCCGTGCCGCATCCTTCTGCACGGAAACATTCAGGATATCATGAATTGTGCGGGGTGAAAATGAGAATTTCAAAGATTATAGCAATGAACCGTCGCGCCATTTGCAAGTCCATGAGAATTATTCTCCTTATATTTTATATTGAAAAACTGACCGCTTCCGCTATATCCAGTGGAAATTATTAAAAAGCCGTCCTTGACGTGTCAATTCATGGCGATATCACATAGCCGCGATGCGGCTAGGAAATGGAAAAAAGTTGCCACTGAAAAATCACGGAGGATCGGAGATCTGAAACCAGGTAAGTCTTTCTGCAGGCTTTTGCCGAGCAAATCTGGCATGCGCTAGTCACGCCTGGAAAACTGGATCAATGCTTATGTTTTTCATCTTCAACGGTTTGCCGTCGAGGAGATTGACTGCCAAATTGCCGGAAAAGCGTCCTATGGCGTAGAAGTCGGGATGGACATGCGGAATTTTCCAATCGGTTGGAGACTCGAAGAGGGAAAGCAGTGTGAGCTGATCCGGGACATGAATGCCCAGTTCCTTGCAGGCGAGCATTATTTTTTCCGCCATGCGTCCGTCTGAAGATATGACGGAAGCTGGCTTTTTGATTGCAGAAAGATATTTGCGCAAAGCAGCGGGGTCATCATCCTCCACTTCGACAGCTTGGATTTTCAGTGACATCTTTTCCGCCACTCTGAAGAGTTCGAGCCGTCTCGAAATTGCGGAGGAATATTTTTCAGATGGAAACTTAAAAAATAATGCTGTCCCCGCAGCGCGATGCTTTACGGAAAGGAGCCATTCGAGGGCAAGCTCAGCCCCCTTGGATTCGTTGTTCAGAACTGCGTGCCCGAGTTCGGGGGCGCCAGCGCATCTGTCAAGAATAAAAACGAGATCTCCGGAGAATTTCGACAGGAGTTCCAAGGGGGACAGTATTTTTCTTTTCCATGGAAGCAAGGAAAGGCCCATGACTCTGCATTTTGGAGACGCAGTTTTAATGTTTGAAAGCTGTCGGTGGGGATTTACATTGCCGTGGAGAAGATAGCATTTGTCAGATTCTTTGAGGGCATCGTCCCAGCCAGCCATGATTTTCGAGATGTACGGGGCGATGTATCCTGATGGCATGAACAAAGAGATTTCTGCGGGGGATATTGCCGCAGGTCTGAGCTGGGTGGAACTGTTTTCCTGCGCCAAAACGATATTCCCCTTGCCGGGAATTCTGTGTATCAGTCCTTGAGCTTCGAGTGATCTCAGAGTCCTTCTCAAGGTGCATCTTGAGACATTCATGTCGTCGGCGAGCTTCCTCTCAGGCGGAAGAAAAGACTGATCCTCCATGCGCCTGATCGAGTCAATCAGCCTTTCTTCGACGGCATGTTCCTTCAGAAGCTTCGCCATTTGTTCTCTCTTAT
>DYRX01000112.1 GCA_020718525.1 Victivallis vadensis | reverse complement strand
TTTGCGACATCCCTGGCGCAAGAAACAAAGGCTGCTCTTTGCGCTCGGAGATCGCAAGCTACTGCGAACACCGATTGCCTGCCTGTCGCAGTTGCGACGCGGACAGGCGTCTGGAAGCCGCAAGCTACTTTTAAGATGCCGCTGTTTGCTTTTTTGCCGTTTCTTTTGAGAAAAAGGCTTTCATCCGTAGGCTCGAACCGGGCACCCGTATGGGTGAATAAAAATGTGCCCCTGGACACCGGGGCGGCAGTTGGAACAACAACGCCAGGAACTGCCGTTCTGCGTTCCGGAACTACAGCAACCCGTCGGGCAGGTTCATCAGGTAAAAGAGTAACGGAGTTGAGGTCGAGGCGAGGCAGAGCGAATCCTTGGAGTGCGGGCGTGTGAGCGCCGCTTTGAGATTCCGGATTAAAAAGCGCGGCAGACACCGCGCTCCTTTTTTTGCTTTCACCTGGGAACACCGAGCACCAGCTCGGTATCTGAAAGAGAGCCGACAAGATAGGAGAAGAGGAATACGAGCGTGCGCGAAGCGGATGGAAAAATACTAAAAAGAACGCTACGCACCTGAAGTATTTCAAGACGTTTGACGATTTGCGCAAATCAGTCCTTACCGGAATCCGAACAGCCTGACCATCCAAAATGCTTCACGTTTAATTTCAACTTATTTGCGACCCAGGACACTAGATGGGCGACGCGGCAGAAGTCATAAGAGTCATGAAAAAACCACCGACTTCTGAGCTTTTACGGATCCAATAGATTTTCATCCATGAGCTTGGGGTCATTCCTCTGCAGTCGAGTCCAAGCCCTTGATATAGCCTGCGACGGCAGGAGCTTTGTTATCCAAGCTATGACCAAACATGGGCAAATCCATAAAAACATCGTCAGCTTTCCTGCCTTTCCTCCTGACTTCGAAGAGCGCGATCATCATGCCGGTGCGAATCACGCCAAACTCGCAATGGACGAGGACGGGCAGATTTTCGGGGGAGTCGAAAAGATTGAGGAAGCGTCTCTCCATCTCCGCGCTGGGAGGCTGTTCGCATTCAAGCGGCATGTCAACAACTTTGACTCCGTGTTTCTTTGCGAAAAGAAGCTCGTTTGTCCGCCATCTCTTTTCATCGGCTTGAATCTCATTGTGTCCGCGAAGATTCACAATCGTCTTGAAGCCGCATATGGAGTGAGCCAGGACTAAGCCGTTCGGCGACATGCTTCCACTTCGGTAGAGAACTCCGGGTTCGACTTCCGCAAAATGGTATAGAGTCTTGTGCCTCCATATGCAGTATCCTGCAACTGAGGCGATCAACAAAGCGACTGCGAGGAAGGCTGATATCCCGATCAAAGCACGTGATGAAAATTTTTTGCGCATGCAATCAGTTTCAACGGAAGTTCCTCTCTCCTCCTTCCTATGGAGGAAAGAAGCGGTCCAAAACAAGGCGAGGTTCAGATCATGAAAGCGCTTCATTTGGAAACTCCGGATGAGAAAATTCTTCCGTTCATCTGAATCTAGCACAAGATCTGCCACTATCAAAATCAAAAACAGAAAAAACGGTAAAATGAAGTGATTTCCATCAGGCATCGCCTCTCGGGTTGAATTGCTCGCCAAAGACGCTATATTCACAGGAATATGAAAACCGGTCTCCGCTTTGCTGGTCCTGGAAATTCTCAGAGGCAAAAATGCAAGACTCATCATTGTCAGACGATGTGAAAAAAGCCAACAGGCAGGTTTACAACAATGCCGCTCCGGACGTATACAACAGGAACGAAAGCATTTTCAACCGCCACAGAAGGCTGTCCATAAGCGCGATTGTTTCAGAATGCGCCAGGCAGTCTGGAAACGACGCCTGCCTCGATGTTGGCACGGGAACCGGCAACCTGCTCGAATTTCTGCAGGAGCATTTTACGGAGGTCTGCGCTGTTGACATCGGAGAGCGTCTGCTGGCGAAAATCGCGGCCGCTTATCCGGATTGTCTTTTCGCGGGTGCCGACGCCGAAGATCTTCCATTCAAAGCCGGCTCTTTCAACTGCGTCACTTGCTATGCGCTTCTCCATCATCTCGTATCGCATGAACAAATTTTTTCGGAAGCGTTCAGAGTGCTGAAGCCAGGGGGTGTCCTATATACGGATCACGATCCGAATTACTACTTCACAAGATTTTATCACATCCTCTACAAGATCCTTCATTCGAATAAGCCGGGATTCGGGACGGAAGTCGAGGAGCTTGCCGAGTATCACAACACCAAATCCTCCGGGATTGATCCGGAAAAGTTGAAGGAAATTTTGCTTGAAACTGGTTTTTCTTCAGTTCGCATTCAATACAGGATTACGGACAAATCTTCTGGAAACCTAGTGCTGAATTCCGTTTTAGTATCCATGAAGACGCTCGCCAATATTTTCCCGTGCAGAAGTCTCCGGACACATTTTTCCATTTTGGCGGTCAAATGAAAACAGGGTCAGAAAATGCGAAAAGAAACTGACGGTCATACGGAGGATCTGACGCCGGTTTTGACTTGCGAATCCCGCATCCTCAGACTCCTCGTTCTTTCTTTGTTTTTTTTTCTGACATTTGCTTTCTCATTTGATTGCAATGCGGCAGAGGAACTCGCCGAGAAATACCGCAGTTTCATCTCCTTCTCGCCATCAAACGCGTATTTTCCGGTTCTAATTCTCTGCGCCCTGCTGATATCTCTCGGAACTTTCTTCAACCCCAAAATCGGACTCTACACAATACTATTTTTCATCATGGTTTCCAGCGACATATCTTTGGAAAAAGGCTCCCCAGGCAGGGGACGCGCGGTCTCAGTTAGGATAGAAGACATCGTACTTCTCCTAGTTTCCGCCGGCTGGATGCTTAACAGGGCAAAATCCAGATCGCTCGCATTGATTAAAAATGTTCCCGCATACAAGGGGATTGTTGCCATGACATTTGTGATCGTCATCTCCACCTTCCTCGGATATCTTCAGGACAGCGTCCCTATTTCCAGGGGCATTCTCTATTCGATGAAAAGGCTCGAGTATTTCTGGATTTTCTTCATGATTCTGAACACCTTCAACACCTACAGGGAGGTAAGAACCGCGCTGATCGTCTTCCTCTGCATGTCTGTCGTAGTCGGTTTTATCGGAATCACCCAGTCCTTCTTCCATCCTGTCGAGGAGCTTGTAGGAAGCGGGGTGACGGCAACTGCAGGCTTCGGAAGAGCCAACACGCTGGCAGATCTTTTCCTAATCATCACTGGTGTATCAATGGGGCTTATGATCTGCGTCAGAGAGCTCAAAATTTCGGCACTTTCAATTGTCACATTCTCTCTCATCCTTTTCGCCCTGATCATGACCAAGTCCCGCGGCGCTTACATCAGCTTCCCCCCTATGCTCGTCGTAGCCTTCTGGATTTCTAGGAGCCGAAAAATTCTGCTCATATTTTTTGGATTCATCTCCCTGCTGGGAATACACTTTGCCGCAGGCATGGTGAGCGACTCCATGGCGGGCATGATCATTGACAAGCACCGGAACGACATTTCTTCGCAGTTCAGCTCAATTGCCCAGGTGGCGGTCGAGGGCGCAGAAGCGGATTCCTCTTTCCATGCCCGTTATCTCGCCTGGAAAAACGCGATCCCTGAAATCCTGCGCTACCCCTTCTTCGGGCACGGCGTCGGATCTGTAGAACTTTGGCGCTTCGACAACCAATATGTACATGAACTATACGACACTGGACTCGCCGGTCTGCTTGCACTGCTCTACATGAACGCAATAATATTCCTAAGCTCTCTGCGCCTCTACATGACAAGTCCGGACAGAATGAGCAAAGGCCTTTCCCTCGGCTTCATTTGCGGACAGATCGGCGTGCTCATCCACGGAATTACAATCACAAATTTCTACACCATAATCAACATGGAGGCATTCTGGTTCGTCTTCGCCATGATCATGGTGCTCTATCACAACGAAATCGGGGTCAGGCCCATCCAATACAACGCTCAAGGCAATCCAGAAATGGATGCAATGCATCAGCAAAAATGATCGAAGCAATTATCAAGGAAATTCAATCGGACGAAAATGGGGGTGCCCAGCATCCGGCAGTCTCTGCAATCATACCTTCGCTCGACGATTCAAGAACTGCAAACATAGAGGCGCTCAAATCAGACTTGATGGCGCAGACACTGAAGCCAATCGAAATCATTATAGTCCGCGGCATACGCCCCAATGGAAAAGCAAGAAATCTCGGCGCAGAAAAGGCGTCAGGAAAATTTCTGATTTTCATCGACGACGACGCAAGGCTCGAATCGAAAGATCTCATTGCAAAACTGATTGAACCGTTGATTCAGGACAAAAGCATTGGCATTGTCGGCCCGTCCCAGCTCATCCCTACAAATTCAAACAGATTCCAGATTCTCGCGTCAAATCAAATACCAAGATCGGTCTTTCCCCTGCAGGAGACGATTGTGGACAGCGACATGGCCAACCATCTGTGCCTGGCAATCTCTGCGGAACTCTACAAGGAACTAGGGGGCGAAAACGAGAATATCGTATCGGGGACGGATCCAGATCTCCGCCACAGGGTCAGACTTTCCGGTCGCAGAGTCTGTATCGCATCGAACTGCGCGGCATACCATTCCATGCCGGAAAATTTGCCGGCCCTGCTCAGATCGGCATACGCAAAAGGACGGAATTCCGCAATTGTCCGCAGAAAATTTCCAGATCTGATATATGAACTGGACACTGGATTCAGAAAAGATTTCCCCCCGAAGCGCCCCTTGCATTACAGAATTCTCAGAAGTTCGAAAACCCTGCTCTCAAGCCTTCTGACTTTCAAATTCATACTCTTTGCCTACACTGTCTCCTACATCTGCGGCAATATTGCCGCAAGCATCCTACCGGAAAATTCGAAGCATCTCAGGACTTGAATTCAGCCACTCGTAAATCCCTGAAAATATCTGCTCGAGATTGCGTCCAGGCTTCCATGAACACAATGATCGGATCCGGGTGGAGTCGCCGACATAGACCGGAATGTCCGCATATCTGGTGACAGGATCGCTTCCTATCTCAAGCTTTCTTCCGGAGATTTCCGCGCAAAGCTCTGTCAGTTCCAGCAGTGACGCACTGTTCTTTCTTCCACCGCCGACGTTGAAAGCCCCAATATTTGCGAATTTCGCAGGATTTTCAATCTGCAGTAAAATCAGTTCAAGCAGGTCGTCAACGTGAAGAAAATCCCGAACCTGCTTCCCCTTTCCGCCAAATCCGATGTATTTCAATTCCTTTCCCAATATGTGGGACGCTAGCCAGTGAACTGCTATCCCCTGGTCAACTTTTCCGAACTGCCATGGACCTGCAATCACCCCGCATCTGTTCAGGACAAGGGGAAAACCGAAAGCCTCCGCATAGTCTGTCAACATGACTTCTGCGGCATATTTAGTCGCTCCATACAAGGAGCGGGCTCCTCCCATTTCAAATTTTTCAGACACGCCTTCGCCGCCAAGTCCAGGCAGACTTTGAAGATCTGAAAAATCAAAGCGCTTCTCCGATTCAAGAATCGCCGAGTCCAGCAATGGGCGGATCGGATAGACCCTGCTTGTCGAAACAAAAATCAGGACGGCGCCATTTTTTCTGCAGATTTCCGCGCAATTGAGCGCGCCCTGTAAATTTGTCTCGACCAAATACTCGTGTCCTCCGTTCTTTCCTGCCAGAACAGAAGGCTCGGCAGAACACTCTATTAGACAATCAAATTCTCCTAGAGATTCCAGATCTTCCCTGCTCCTTACATCACCCTTGACGAAATGTATTCCGGCTTTTTCCAGACGCGGAAGGTTCATCTCCGAACCCCGCCGGTATAGATTGTCGAAGGCTGTAAGCTCTGCTCCATCCAGACGCTCTCTCAGTCCGATAAGCAGATTCGAACCAACGAAGCCGGCTCCGCCCGTAACAAGCATCTTTTTCACTGCACGCCCTCTCAATTATTCTTCATTAAGGAGCCATTTCCAGTTGGCTCTATGATAAATTCAGCCAATATATATGGCATCTCCTCAAAGTAAATAGCGCATAAATTGAAACGTCCAAGCATTGAACTTTCTCTCAGGGAGTCATACTTTACACGCCGTGACGGAAAATTTAACCTGGACAGTTTCTCTTGAACTGCAACGGACGCGGCTTTCTTGAACAAGGGACTGCAATAGGACGAGAACTCCGCCGCGCTTTTTACGCCTACGGAGAATATTGCAAGAACGACGAGTATTTATACCAGGGCATATGATATGCGCTGTTTCGAAAAAAAAGGAGAAACGTGATGAAAAGCGGCTGTCTAAAATCATGCTTTGCTATTGCAATTGCCTTGCCTGGTCTTTGCCTGTTTTCTGACGATTCCAAGGAATTGCCAGACATCAGAGAGAAGCTGAAATCTCTTGAAGAACGAGTGTCCAAGCTGGAAGAAATAGCAAATCCGAAGAAGACGGAGCCAGATCCTTCTCAAAATTCCGAGGGACTTCGGAACCGGGTGAAAAAGCGTTTTGAACAGGATGCGTCCATGTACTCAAAGGACGAGTTGAAGGAGATAGAGCGGCTATATCAAGTTGCCAACAAAGAATGGAACAGTCCTGAAGCCAGGGCATCTCTCAAGACTTTGATCGAAAAATATCCGAAGGCGAACCGCACAGGCTGTGCACTGCAGTATCTCGGACAGATGGCGTCAGGCGAAGAAAAGGAGAAATATCTCAAGCAGGCCATCAAGGATTTCAGCGACTGCTACTACGGCAATGGAGTCCAAGTCGGAGCATATGCGCGCCTCTATCTTGCCGACTATTATCAGCAAACAGGAAAAAGCGCCGATGCTGACGCCCTCTGCGAGGAAATCCGCAAATTTTATCCTGACTCAATCGACCACAAGGGTAAACTCCTTAAAGACATCCTGCCGAAATGAGCCGTAAATATTGTCATCTCGTCTGCTCATACATGAGCGCAGAGTACATTAAAAACGAAAAATAGCATGCTGTAGTTTTTCATGGATAACAAATTCACAATTTGAATTTATTAAAATGAAAAACTATGGCAAATCATATTTTGAATGCTATGGTCAATAGAGTTGACATTTCAATTGCCATTATTAACATTGAAGAGTGCGATTATGAAAGCTGTCAGTACTGCGGCATTTTCCAGACTGCCGTCCATGATTCTTATGTTGTTCGTACTTTTATCTGCCTGTGAAATGTCTCCACTGCATGGCGCCGATAAGAAAAACAACAAGTCAAAGATTGGCAAAAATGACACCAATACATTTATTGAATTAAGAGGAATCCTGCAAACTCCTGAAAATCCTGATGAAAAGCTGGCAAAACTCCAAAAAAATGTTGAAGCGCTCCGGAAACTTTGCGCAAGCAATAAAAAAGCATTCGATGCTTTCACAGAAATCGGGGCGGAATATTATATATGCCTAGAGAGAACGACATTCATTGGCTCCCAGGGGGCAGGTTTTCAGTTTCTCGCCCCATATCTGATCTTTCCAGGAAAATCTGAGCAGAGCTATTTTGTCAACGGGAAAATATGCACACTCAATCCGTCCATTAAATCCGTCGTCAAGCTTGACCGCTATTTCAGCAGGCTGTCTGAGAAATTGAGAGCGAACCTAAGCGGGACGCTCCCGGAACTGGAAGACCAGCTAAAGCGTCAAAGAGAGGAGTCCGATTCCATATTGGCAAGATTGAACGATGCTCAACTGATACAGACGCAGATAACCACTACAGCTCAGGGAAGCGTCAAGACAAGCACGCAGTCATCCGCGACACTGAGCCTTGTCAGCCAATTGACAAGGGAATACAAGGATGCAAAACGAATGCTGAAGGACACGCAGGAAGAATACGACCTTTTAAAATCATCCTGCGAATTTACAGGGGAATTTCTTGACTTGATAAAGAAGCAATACGAGCTTTACGGACTCAGCGCCCCGGAACCCGCCCCATAGAGCTATTTGTCATTTCCAGACCGGCTTGTTTTTGAGCATATTTTCCAAGATCTCTCCAAAATACGCGGGGAACTTGTGATAGGAATGGCGGTAGTTGAAATTTTCGTGGTTGCATCCGGCAAAATGCTTCGCCCTGAAAAAGCGGATGCGGTCGAGTGCGTCTATGATAAAGTCAGGGAATTTGCCTCCGCTTGGCTGGCAATTGCCTTCGTTCAAAACCTCCAATGTCCCTTCCGCGGCTTTCATTATCGCGGATCCTTCCGACGGCCAGTTGTGCACATCGGCAAGATACTTGTTCATCACTTCTGAATTTGTGTCCGCTTTCAGTTCGCCAGAGAGCATTTCCAATAATTCGTCCATACTGCGCGGCCGATATGAGGTTCCTTCGTCGAAAGATGTGAGGATTTCCCGCTTTGCCATTGTATTCTCATTTTCGAGCATATGATCGGTGTTGACGATGGGAATTCTCAGGAGATATGGTTCGATGAATGAACTCGATGCGGGGGTGACAATCAGCTTCTGCCTGGCGACCCAGTCGGCAAAATCGAAGCCAGCGTCAACCGTGACACGTCCAGGATGCTTGGTCTTGAATTTCTCGTAGCCTTCCGGAGCTTCGAGCGGGTGCGGGCGTATGCTGACGTTGAGGCTGGTCTTTTCCACAATTTTATCGATAATTTTGACCATCTGAGCAAACTGCTCGCATAGGATTTTCATTCTTGATACGCCATCTGGAGACATGATCAGCTCGGAAGCCGGAGCTCTTTTGTCGTAGTAGTTTAGAAAGGCGTACCTGCCAATGAAGCCCACGCTTTTTCTTTCAGACGGATCTGGAAACTTTCTGAACTTCACGAGATCGAGCCTGGGATTGCCGCAGACTCTTATTTTCGAGTCAATCCCTGTGCCGAATTTATCTAGAAAAATTCGCCTGGTATGCTCTCCCCAAAGGAGCAGGCGATCAACTTTGTCTATTGTTCCATCTCCCTGCCTGCTGATCCAGTTGGCATCTGAAAATTGGGCGAGCTGGGCACCCTCCCCCGGCCACTGAAGCACGCGGATTCCCGGGTCATGCATTCTGGCATGGTTTATTTTTCCTGTCGTGTTGATTACCGCCGCATGTGGCGCCCAATATTTTAAAAGAATGTCAAAATTTCTGACGCACGAAAGATAGGTTTTACATCCCATGCTCCGCAGGGCTTCGGAAAAAAGATAGCCCGAAGCGATGTCCCTTCTGAGCGAATACGCCCTGACAACGACTCTAAATTTCATTATTTTCCTTCCTTGCCGTATGCCGCCATCAGTTCAAAAACTTTCATCATCGAAATTTGCCCTTCGATGCTTTGAAGCTTTTCGGGCTTTTCAGAGAGGAAATCTGAAACCTGCATATGGAGTCCGGGCTTGAATTCGGCGTCAAGCCTGTCTGCCGTATTGACTTCCTCGAAGGAAAAAGATCCCATTTTCTGTATTCTGAGCGACTCGAGGGGCTGGAGAAGAAATCTGCGGTGCCTGGTCATAAATTCGATTGACCAGCGCCCCGGCGAGTTCCAGTCTGCGCGGTAGTCGAATGGAATATTTTTGTCTGTCATTCCATGGCCGGCAAAAAATGAGGCGCTCGGATGCCAGGAAAGTTCACCTGCTCCGCCGACAAAGCAGTCCAGTTCTGCCGGCATTCCGCCGATATGAAACGCGAGATCGGCGACATGCGTGGAATTCGCCAGGAACCATCTTTCCTTGACATAGGCCGGATGTGGAATGCTTTCGATCCGATGTTTGAGTTCAGTAAACTCGAAATGGAAGGAGCTAAGACCTCCGTCTTCGGCAATCATTGCGGAGCAGAGTCTGACAGACGAAATATAGCGCCTGTTGTAGGCGACGTATATTTTGGCACCCTTGGAATCGGCAAGAAGCCTGAGTTTTTCCAGCTCTGAGATTGAAAGGGCGGCAGGCTTTTCGACGAGTATCTTTTTAACGCCTCTTTCCGCCAGGCAATATGCGCTTTCAAATAGTTCGGAGACTCCTACGGCAACTATCGCAATCGGTGCAATTGCGCGAGCATCATGAAGGAATGGCGCCAGACCCCCTCTGTATGCCTCGATGCCGGTCTTCTCCCTGAAGTCTTCGGCGGACTTTGCACCGCGACCTATCACTTTGAAGCGGCAGTCTAGCGCAAGCAAAACCTTCGCATATTCTGTCGCCATCGGACCTGCTCCGACTAAGAACAAATTTTTATCCATGATTCTCCATCTTTATTTTAAAGCGTCAAACGGCGAAGCCTGCAGAGATGTGAAGATCGAGAGGCAATTGCCGCATTCCAAATTCTTTTTTTGCGCCATTAAAATGCATTTTCTGACTGCGTTAAGGTATCCGCGCTAAGCGAAAATGCAAGTTCGGCGTTCTATTGGATTTTTTTAAGAGAATTGCACGTCTGGCAAAAATACGAGGAAGTTTTTACGCATAATTTACGCATTTTTTCGGTTTGAAAGATTTGCTGATATAGGGCTCGTCCATCTCCTCCGCGCCATAGATTGGAAATCGCAGTTTCAATCCCCCCGCTTTCAGGAAGAAGCCCCAGAGCATGCACACAGCCCTAACCCGATTTTCGCGCGAAAATCGGGTTGGCTCACTACTGACCTGCAGGCACACAGACCCGGAATCCTAAGCCGTCGCTGGAGTACGACGGATTGTAGCAATCACGATTGGCCGAACGGCAGTAACCGGCAATGACATACCAGCCGCCGCCCCGAAAGCATCGGTGCGAACCCAACAATGAACCGATAGGATCAGTAATAGGCGAAGTCCCAAGATCGCTCTTATACCAGTCCAGGCACCATTCCCAGACGTTGCCGTGCATGTCGTAGAGACCCCAGTTGTTCACCTGATAAGTGCCGACGGTAGTGTGTTGCGCATAAGCACCCATGCCATCGTCTCGATTGTAAATATACCTTCCGACAACGTCCATGTTAGGGCACTGCCCTGTCGCGGTCAGGTTCTTGCCGCTGTTTAGTGCGGTGCTAGTTCCGGCACGGCAGGCGTATTCCCACTGAGCCTCGGTCGGAAGGTCGAAGAGGTAGCCACCGGTCAATGTCCGCAGATTGTCCATGAAAGTAGCCGCGCCGGGAGAACCTGATGGCCAGGTTCCTCCACGGACATCATTCCAGCTCACCTGCTCGACCGGACGGGAGTTGCCGGTATATCCGCTAGGATTCGAGTCCATTAGAGCCTGATACTGTGCCTGAGTTAGCTCGAATACCCCGATGTAGTAATCCTTGGTCAGCGTGACCTGATGCTGGACCTCGTCGGATTCCCGTCCGAGTTCGCCTGTCGGCGAGCCCATGGTGAAAGTTCCTTTCGGGATTCTGCGCAGGACAAGTTTAGAGGACTTGTAGACCGCATTGCTCCGCAGATCGGAGGGAACAGATGCGAGATTTGTGATTGCGCCGCTTGCGAGGTCAACGACGATATATGAGCCGTCAATGAAAGGACTATATGATGGAAATTGCGGATTAAGTATTTTTTTCTTGCCCGCCTTGTAAACTGTTCCGCATGAGAGAACAGCGTAGCCGTCCATCAGCCAGACTTGCGCCGGATTCGATGCCGAGTTTTCCCAGAGGATGTCCGTCTTGCCGTCCCCGTTGAAGTCGAGAAGCCTG
>DYRX01000427.1 GCA_020718525.1 Victivallis vadensis | reverse complement strand
GGGAATCGCCATCCGAATCGAGCAGAGCGTCCGCCGCGCTGTTGGTGCTCAGACCGAAAAATGATTCATAGGAATCATCCATACCGTCCGAGTCGAAGTCTGCCGCCCAAACTGCCAGCGCCAGACACATCAGCAAAAGCGCTCCGATTCGATATAGAATACGATTTTCTTTTTTCATTTTCATTCCTCCCTGATGGAATCAATCCGCTTATTCTTTCTTAAAATACACTCCCGCGACGAAGCCCTTGTTTCAGTCGGCTAACAACTTCTCGATACAATGTTTGTAGTCCTTATATACCCGTTCAGGCGGCATATTTTTCCCGTACATGGCATTGATAACCCGCAGAACCTGCTTCATTCCCTGCCACAAATCTGCGTCCTGCTGCAGTATGCCGTTATGCTTTTCAATCAGCCGCGTTGACAGCTCAACCGCTTGACGAATTTCACCGTAGATATCCTTTCCCTCGAATCCTTTGCGGCTCAGCTCCTCTCGTTTGATTTCCTCTTCGAGGTTGTGCCAAATGAGCAACGGCAAGAACAATGTATCCAGCATCGCGCACAAGGTTCCTAAATTCTCAATCCGGTCTGGCTTCCATGCCATTCCGAGCACCAGAGGCATCGCCGTCTTGCAGCTTCCCCAGTAAAAAGCGGCGTTTGCATCCTTCAGCTCATCACGCAATGGATGGTCTCCAACCAGGGCGAGCATATCGGATTTGATTCTTTCCAGGGCCCCGGAGGAAAGCCTTCCACCGTTGGAAACCACCCCGCCGAGCAGCACTCTTATCAGACCGGCCTCAACCCCCTCTTTCCACGAAGGGCGTAACCACAAACGGAAAGAATACCTCTCTCCTTTTATGATCTGAATGATCCTGAGTACGCCATGAGGTGAATACCGTTTCCCGATATCGACGGAACTGGCCGTTGCCAGATTTAAATTTTTATTTTCCAGCTGGGAATATCCGCGACAGTCGAAAAGATCATCCAGCCAGTGGATGAGGAACACCATCCGCGCCGTTCTGAAAGCCCCGTAGAGCTTATGCCCCTTTACGCAGGGAAGCGACAGACTGTAGGCCTGTAAGGCTAAATCCTCCACCGGATGGACCAGACTGCAATGCAGGTCAGGTTCATTGGTTCTCCGGATATGCTTGGAGGCATTATGATACGCCCAGCCAACAAAAAATATTATTCTTCCAAGTTCAACCGTATCATTCGTGAGATATTTTTTGGCGATCCCTTTTACTTCAGATCTGGCCCGCTCAGACAACGACTGCCCGCCGCTGATATGCGCCTGCACCAGAGATGTCACAAGTCCGATACCGATCCCCATAGCGGAAGCAGCCCGGTAACCGTCAGACCCTGAGGCGTCTGCATGCGCCAGTTTTGACAGGAAACAGCCTTTTGCAAACAACGCTCCCATTTGAAGGCACGGAAAGAAAACATCAAACGCCACATAGAGAATAATCAGCGCGGTGATCGAAAAAAGCGTCTTGCCGTTTGGCTGTACCAGCGCGAGTACGCCCGGAATCAGAACCAGCACGAACAAAAGGTGACTTCTTGTCACGCCTCCGGACAGATAAACCAGGCTGATAACAATACAGGTATCGGCGACAACCAGCCCTCCCAGCCAGTCTCTTATTCTCTGTAATCGTTTTGCGGAAGTCGGGTGCCCTGACGGGAATATTTCCGGAGAAAAGACCAAAAACATATAAGCAATTGTAACGATTAAAATTTGAATTCCGGCAAGCATGTGCGGACGGAATGAGGGCCCCAGCATCAGCGGAGTCAGCGCCACGATCAAGAACCCGCATGCCTGCGCAATCAAAACCTGCCCTAAAAGCAGTCCTGAACGCGTAAACATCCGTTCTTCAATCCGTTCTCTGGTGCGCTCACTCATAACATCGAACCTTTACCTCTCAGAAAAATCTCCCCTGTCCGCCCCAACTCCTCATTCGTCGAAATTCTTAAATGCGAGGATCCTTTTCCTATTTTCCACTCTCCGATGGCTGTTCGTTATCTTTGATTCTAAAATTCATAGGCTGACCCCTTCCCCCTTCCTGTAAAATTCATAGGCTGACCCCTTCCTCGCATGCCTGCGCAATCAAAACCTGCCCTAAAAGCAGTCCTGAACGCGTAAACATCCGTTCTTCAATCCGTTCTCTGGTGCGCTCACTCATAACATCGAACCTTTACCTCTCAGAAAAATCTCCCCTGTCCGCCCCAACTCCTCATTCGTCGAAATTCTTAAATGCGAGGATCCTTTTCCTATTTTCCACTCTCCGATGGCTGTTCGTTATCTTTGATTCTAAAATTCATAGGCTGACCCCTTCCTGACCCCTTCCTCTTTGTCGGTGTCAGAAATAAAAGGATCAGTCCAGAAGACGGATTCCTGAAGGT
>DYRX01000426.1 GCA_020718525.1 Victivallis vadensis | reverse complement strand
CGGGCAGTCCGTGACTTCATATTCGGGGGTTTATGACAAGACGGACAAAAACTGGGCAGTTGCGAAGTTCGCAGATTTCAACGCCGATGGAAAATGCGACATGCTCTGGGAGCATGAGATCAGCGGGCAGGTTCTCGTCTATCTCATGAACGGCGCGTCATTACTTTCCGTCGGAAGCATCTACAAAGGCGGAGAATGGAAAGTCGAAGACTGCGCAGACTTCAACGGCGACGGTAAAGATGACATTCTATGGACACATCTTCAGAGCGGGAGTTCTGCGATCTATCTGATGAACGGCGTGAATGTAAGCTCTGTCAGCACATTGCATTGCGGAATTGGCTGGCTTGTCAGAAAAGTCGCGGATTTCAATGGTGACGCCAAAGCCGACATTCTATGGGAGATCAACAATGTCCAGGGGCATCTCTGCCTGATGAATGGCGCGACGGTCAGCTCCGAAGGAATGATCTATTCAAAGAGCCCTGCTTGGATTTTGAAGCTCTTCGGAGACTTCAATGGAGACTCTAAGACGGACATTCTTTGGGAATCTGCCGATGGGAAAACAGGTTACATGTATCTGATGAATGGAACCTCGATGCTTCCTGCCAGCGGATACTCCTACGTGAAAAGCGATCTCGGGTGGAAGATTGTGAACGGTGCAGACTACAACGGAGACACTAAAACAGACATTCTCTGGGAGCATGAAGTTTCTGCAAGCGGAATGATTCACATCATGAATGGAGTTACAAGCTCAGCTAATGGGATCGTCTATACTCTGAAAGATCCTAATCCGGCGACAAAGTGGAATGTAGTGAAAACGCTCGACTTCAACGCCGACGGCAAATCGGACATGCTCTGGGAGAACGCCGCCACGAAGAAGACCCTCGTCTATGTTATGGACGGGCTCGCAATCTCTTCATCCGGAACAGTTTACAGCAATGGGACAGGGTGGAAACTAGTGAAGTAATCTTTGTGTAGGCATTCAGCAAAGTATCTCAAATCCGTTCTTTGAGCATTTATCTCAGGATCGCTGTCAGTATCGGAATCGGGTTCGAAACAAGATTAAACTCTGGAGACTTGGATATGAGCCATTGTCGTTTTTTTGCAGTCTCTTTTATTGTTATGATATGTGCTTCAGTCTTCCATGTTTCCGATTTATATGCATCCAATCTGCATACTTCTTCAGAATCGCTTACGGTATCAGTCTCTACTGTCGAGGAGCTCAACAGCGCAATTGAAAATCTAATATCTGACACTACAATTTCTATTGCCGACGGGACATACAATCTGACGAAGATGCTTCCGATAGGGAACATGGCTCCTGCGCACAACGTTGTGATAAGGGGTCAAAGTGGAAACAGGGATTCTGTCCGGATTTTTGGAGAAGGAATGGGGTTCAATACAAGCGGGAACGTTCCTCATTGCTTTCAACTTTTCGATTGCCGCAACTTAGTTCTAAGGGACATGACTATAGGGCAAGTCTATTGGCACCCGATCACGATACAAGGATCCAGGGACAATGACAATCCAAGCTTCATCAACCTGCACCTTCTGGATGCTGGCGAGCAGTTTATCAAGGTGAACAACAACAATGGTGGTCCTGCATGTGATGGTGGACTGGTAGAGGACTGCCTTATTGAGTACAGCTCCTACCCGCTATATTGGCCGGATCGAGATCCGAATGTATGGAATGGATATTACACAAAAGCTTTTGATCTCATCGGTGGTGGAGTCGGATGGATATTCCGATCGAACACGGTGAAGAATATAAGAGCAGAGCCTGGCAAAGAAGAGCTAAACTCATGCGGTCCGGCTGTTTTGGCATGGTGCGGTCCCAGGAATTTTCTTGTCGAAAAGAACAATTTCATCAATTGCCGGATCGGAGTTTCAATAGGGATAGGTGAAGGACAGGGAGTTGACGGAGCGATTGTGAGAAACAATTTTTTCTACAACGATCCTGCTGAAATTGACCGTGGGGATGTCGCCATAACGGTCAGGGATTCGACGAACGTAAAAGTCTTTCACAATACGGCATATTTAAGTGACACATACAAGCCGCTTGGCTTTCCTGTTGTCATGGACTACATCTACGATTCTACAGGGCTTGAAGTTGTGAACAATCTTTTTGACGGCGGGATACATGAGAGAACAGGCGGATTGAATCCGCTTATGGCAGGCAACATCTGCGATGCGCAGGCTGACTGGTTTGCCGATTTGACTTCATGCGATCTGCATCTTTCTGAGAATGCCACAGCTCCTATTGATTCTGGCGCATATAATCCCTACATATTTCCTGACTACGATGGAGAAAATCGTCCCATGGGGAATGGAGTTGACGTTGGAGCGGACGAAAAAAGCGACACCGAAGTTCCGATTCTCTACTATTCATCCGTTTGTTT
>DYRX01000425.1 GCA_020718525.1 Victivallis vadensis | reverse complement strand
TGTATAAGTATGATCAAAAAGTATTTGATTAGTGAAAAAGATTTTAAAGTTGTAGTTGGTCATAAAACTGATGCGTATCTATTGTCAGATTTTCCTCTGATGTGGACTCTTGTAATGAAAAGGGAAGACCAGCTTCAGCCCCCCGCAATTGACAAATGATGAAAATCGCGCGTTGCATATTGACTTCGGGGACGTGGCCGAAGCTGGACTGCATGCTATACTAGTGTTTGAACGAAAACGGCATATTCTCAAAAATACACCAGTAAAATAGACTGGATTTTGCTCGAACTTCAAGAGCGAGTCCATATGCTTCCGCCGGCTTTCAAATTTATCCATCTGGGAACCGATGCCAAGAAAAATTTGATCAATATATTTATAACACCTTGCACCTCAAATATTTAAGCGTATATTGTCCTGAAATCTTCAAAGCCATAATAAAATTGTTCAACAACAAATCTTCGGGGTGCATGATGAGGAAAGTCCAGGAAATGCAGATGATGCTGGGAGAGGTTGATATTTCGCAGATCAGTTTTGACGGCAAGTCTAGGGATGAAATTCCACAGCTGCTTCGTGGACTTCAATACATCTACTGCACTCCCGAACTCAAGGGCAAGGTTTTCTCCCTTCTTGAGGAGCACATGGGAACTGCCGGCACGGGGAGGCGCGGGATGGACTTGTGGAAGATACTCGTGCTCGGGGTCATCCGGCTGAACTGTGACTGGAACTATGACAAGCTGAAGGAAATGGCGGACAACCATCTGACCCTGAGGGAGATGCTGGGGCATTCGAAGTATGCCATGGAGAACCCCCGATATCCGCTGCAGACGCTGAAGGACAATGTCTCACTGCTGACTCCCGAGCTCCTTGACGCGGTCAACGTCCTTGTCGTGCAGTGCGGACAGTGCCTGGTTAAAAAAAAAGACGACGTGCTGCGCGGACGTGGGGACAGTTTCGTGGTTGAGACGAACGTGCATTATCCGACCGACATCAATCTGCTTTTCGATGCGGCCAGAAAGGTGGTGGAAATCACATCCTGCCTCTGCGGGGAACATGGGATTCCAGGATGGAGGCAGAGCGCTCACCAGATGGGAATATTGAAAAAACATTTCAGGATATGCCAGAAGAGCAAACATTCCATGTCCAAGGATCCCCTGAAGCAGGAACGCAAAATGGAAAAGTGCAGGCAGCTCCACCGCGACTACATGGACAAGGCCGGAGAGCTGTTCGGACGCGCGGAGGCAAGCCTTTCCCTGCTCCTCAAATCCGGCTGCGACAATATGGCGATGCTGAGGGTGGCTTCCGCCGGGAGGTATGTCGATGACGGCAGGCGCCAGATCGACCTGATAAGCAGACGCGTTCTCGGAGGGGAGAAAATACCGCATGAGGAAAAGATATTCTCCCTGTTCCAAAGACACACCGAATGGATAAGCAAGGGCAAGGCGGGCGTGCCCCAGGAACTTGGCAAGCGCATTTGCATCGTCGAGGACCAGCACCAGTTTGTCCTCTCCCATGTGCTGATGGACAATGTCGGAGACAAGGAGGCGGTCGTTCCGTTCATCGAAAAGGTGAAAAAGCTGTTCCCCGAACTGTCCAGCTGCAGTTTTGACAAGGGCTTCTGGAGCCCCGGCAACAAGGAGGAGCTCGAAAAAATAATCTCGGTCGCCCTGCCAAGGCCGGGCAGGCTTTCAAAAGAGGCGAAAGAATACCAGTCTTCGACTCCCTTCACCGAGGCGCGGAGAAAGCATTCGGCCGTGGAGTCGTGCATAAATGCGCTTGAGAACCACGGGCTGGGACGCTGCCCCGACTGCGGAATGGGAAATTTCGAACGTTATATTTCCCTGGCGGTTCTTGCAAGAAACATCCAGAGACTCGGGACAGTTTTAATCGGGAAGGAAAATAAAAGCCGCATGCGCTCCGAACAGATAAAAGAGGGATTGATGCGGAAAAAATTCGCTTCCGCGGCCTGACCGGTTCAAATCAGCCCTCCCGGCGACAGATTTATGGCAGGGATCATAATCCCGCAGAACCTCCTGCCCGGGAAATGCGAAAAATTTACGATTTCCCCGGTTTTGACAACTTTTGCCATGACAGGAAGCACGGAGGGGGCACGGAGCCAGCAAAATCCGGCCTACCGTGAATTTTATTTTAAAAAAATACGCCGTTTTCGTTCAGGCACTACAATAAAGGTGAAGGGCGCCAGCCATCTGATGGCGATTGACGGGAAAATAGTTTTTGAAGGCGAGGACGACCGCAACAGCGTCGGCGGCTTCACCATCGCCCCTGGCTGGGGCTGGAACAAGACCGAGTATGTCGAGATTGACGAGCTTCTCGTGAAGAAGTAGGCCAGGCCGCTTTCGGCGAAAGCGGCCAAATATAAAACAAAAGTAAAAGGTCGAAGATGAAACATTC
>DYRX01000424.1 GCA_020718525.1 Victivallis vadensis | reverse complement strand
AAACGAGGGATTTTTATCTGCGATTGTTTTCAGCACCGGTAACGAGTGCTGATATATAAGCTCGATCCCATCCAGGCTTATGATCTTGGACTGGTCAAGAAAATCGAGGTTGATTCGACTGCCATCGAGCAGGGAGGAAACGGCGCCTTTGTCGAGCTTGTCGAAATAAAATCAGGCGCAAATTCCCTGACAGTCAAGCTTAAAATTGACGTGAACGGAAAAAATGGCGTCGAAAGAAAGACTCTCAGCGCAAAAGTGAATCTGTCCTCGCGAAACAAATCTGGAACGGCAGATCTATACAAATTGTCCAACGGGAGAGAAGCCTACAAGGATGGATATTTCATTGACTCTGTCAATCTGGAGAATCAGACACTTAAATTCAGCAACGGCAGGATAATCCGGAAAGGTGAGCAGATTGGAGGCCTGAACGAGATCCTGATGCGGGCGCAGATGCAGAACACGATATCGAAGCATTTGGAGAAGCAGAAGATGCTCAAGGAGCGCGGCATCAAGGTCCTTTCGCTTTTCTTCATAGACAGCGTGTCGAACTACCGGGACTTCGACGAGACGACAGGACAGCCTAAAAAGGGGAAATTTGCACTCTGGTTCGAGGAGGACTTTGCGAGATTCGCTGAAAAACCGGAATACAGAGATTTGATACACTTCGATGTGGCGAAGCTTCACGACGGATATTTCTCGATTGACAAGAAGAATATCCATTCTCCGTTCGAGGACGTTTCCCTCAAGAGCAATGCAAGCGAAGCCGACGCCCAGTCAAGCTCCTTCAACCTGATAATGAGGGACAAGGAGCGGCTTTTGTCAGAGGATGAGCCTCTGCGGTTTATTTTCTCGCACTCGGCTCTCAAGGAAGGCTGGGACAACCCGAATGTGTTTCAGATTTGCACATTGACTGAAACGAACTCGGAAATATCGAAGCGTCAAAAAATCGGCAGGGGCTTGCGACTGCCGGTGGACAAGGATGGAAAACAGGTCGCGGATGGGGGGACCGCAGTTCTGACTGTTTTCGCGAGCGAGTCATTTGCGGATTTCGCAAAAGACCTACAGCGCGAGCTCAGCGAAGACTGTGGTGTCGTTTTTGGAACGCGCCTGAAAAACGCCAAAGACACTCGAAAACTCAAGCCGCGCGAGAAGCTGATAGAAGATGAAAAATTTATCGAGCTCTGGAAAAGAATCTCCTCTGCGACGCGATACAGGGTCGAGTTTGAAACAGGCAAACTCATAGAGGAAGCCGCGAAAACAATGGAGAATCTTGATATACAGCCGATAAGGCTTGCGAGAGATGTCAATGGACTAATGATGCGGAGGGGGGAGGGCGTCGGCGGAGTTTTGAAAACAATGGAAAGGAGCGGAATATATTTTGTTCCAGAATGGATTCCAAACCTGCTCGGAGAAATCCAGGCAGGAACTGGTCTTACAAGAAATACAATATTTGAAATTCTGCAAAGGGCAGAAAAGCTTAAAGAGATCTCGAAGAATCCCAGTTCGTTCATTGATCAGGCGACAGAAACGATAAACAGCGTCCTCCTTGAACTTATGGTCGAAAACATAAAATATGAAAAAGTTGAGAGTCCAGTTCCGGAATGGGACATGCGCGCATTCGCGATCGAGGAGCTTTCCGAATATCTCGACTCCCTGGAGCCAGTCGAGAATCTGGAGAAGACTGTCTATCAGGCTGTGGAAGATTCAAAGTCCTACGTTCAGATAGATCATTCGTCGAAGCCGGAAAAGAGCTTTGCCAGGGATTTGGACAGCTTGCAAAATGTGAAATTCTACATGAAACTGCCGAGGAAGTTCAAGATTGCTACGCCACTTGGAAATTATACGCCAGACTGGGCTGTGGTTTTTGAAAATGACCGTAGAATATATTTTGTTGCCGAGACAAAATCGCAGGGGCAGGAGCTTCGTCGCTCCGAAGAAATGAAGATCAAATGCGGAAAGCGGCATTTCGAGGCGATAAGGGAAGATTGCAATGGCGCGCTATATTATGGTCCAGTAAGCGGAATCAATGAAATTGTTGCGAATCTGCCTGGATAATCTGGCTATAGGTCTTTACGGATACCCAATCCCGATTTGACATCTGAAAATGAAAGTGGCACTTCTTGGCAAGTATGCCGATTCCGCCGAAAGTGGCACAGGAGGAGGCGTGAAGAAGGTGTTTCGGAAAAGTATGCCGTTCTTTCCGAGAACGGCTCAAGTTTTTCAGATAAATAATTTCATTGTTTTGCTGAAAAACTATCATCGAGAAGCTGAAGCTCCGCACAGCTTCTCAGTTTTTTCATGACTCTTATGACTGTCCTGAAAGGACAAATATTGGACATAAGACAGACGGAGAAATCCGATTTCTTTACTTCGTGTGCTTTGTGTCTTCGTGTGAGATAATGTTCAAGAGTCTGA
>DYRX01000006.1:31372-33665 GCA_020718525.1 Victivallis vadensis | reverse complement strand
TTTCTCGAAGCCTACGACATCGGCGGAAGCATGGAAATCACACGATCCCTCAATCCAGACAACATGATCCCGACGGTGAAGACGGCCTTTGGTCCGCCTGAAAGCGACGATCTCTGCTGGCTCTACTGGTATTATCTGGCGCACGGAGACCGTGGCGTAATCTCCTGGGCGGATGGCTGGTTCAACAGCGAAAGCGAAGTGAAAGTCCCGGCAGAAAAACTTAAAGAAGCTGGCAAGCTGGTCGCTGAAGTTGCAGGCAAATCCAAGCTTTTCATCGGTGGAAAATGGATGCATGACAAGGTCGGAATATACTATTCGCATCCCTCAGTACAGGTTTCCTGGTTCATTGACTCAGTCATACATGGAGAGACATGGATCAAAAGATCAAGCAGTATGAACAACGACTTCGCATCGTGGATAGGCACAGCCTGGTCATGGCAGAAGATCCTCGAGGACAAAAACATCCAATACAACTGGGTAAGCTATGCGGACGCCCTCGAGAAGGGGATTGACCCGAAAGAATATTCGCTTCTCATTCTCCCGCAGGTGCTCTCCCTCTCGAAAGACGAAGCGGAAGTCCTTGAAAAATATGTCGCCGACGGCGGGCATATCATTGCCGACAATCTCACTGGAATTTTTGACGAGCACGGCAAAGCATATCCCGACGGAAAGGGCATGCTGGACGATCTCTTCGGCATAACCAAACGCCCGGCGATTGTGAAGGGCTCCCTCTTTGCCGGCGGCAAAGACTACACCGAAATTGACTCGGAAAGCTACTACGACGAAAAGAACTTCGTCGGCGCCGGAGCAAAAGCCTGGCCGTCATGCAAAAGGGACAAAGGTCTCGTCGTCGCCCAGCGCGACATGAAGTGCTTCGAATCCAAGAAGACCGGTAAAGGCGTAGCAACGCACATGAACATTTCCGTCATCGAGTACTGCAAAGTCCGCCGCGATGATTTTGCCGGCACGGAAAAATACATTGCCCCTGTCACGGAACTCATTGAAAAAGCTGGTGTGAAAAACCGCATCAGCCTATCGCTGGACGGCAAAAAGGCGGCGATCTCCGAAGCCGTATATTGGAAGAACAATGGAAGAGTCATTGTCGCCGTGGTCAAAAATCCGCTGAAAATGGCGGCAGTTGACAAACAGACAGCGACCGAAGGTATTTCAAAGGAAATAGTCCAGCTTAAAATCAGCTTCGACTCGAAAAAGAGCGGTCTCCGCGACGAGATGAGCGGAAAAGAGCTTGGCGATCAGAGTTCTGTCACGGTTCCATGGCAGTTGAGCAAATGCGCAATCGTATCCTATAAGGAGTAATATAGATGCATATCCTGAAAAAAGTTATATCTGCGTGCCTGGCAACAATTCCTGTCTTGGCACTGCATGCGGAGCTCAGGCAGGTTAAAGTTGTCTCTGACAAATCGCCTGACTGCAGTTCCATCAAGTCAATCGTCGAGTCCGTCACAAAAGACTGCAAGACAAACGACGAAAAGGCGATTGCCCTCTATGATTTCGAGGAGCAGGCGCTCTATCATTTCCAGACGCCAACAGAGCCAGGCGGAATCTCTGCGCTAAAGATGCTCAACACCTATGGCTGGTGTCTTTGCGGCTCTCTCCACACGGTTCAGGGAGCCCTCGCCAGAGAAGCTGGTTTCGGGTGGAGATATGTTGGATGGGACAATCCCGGGCACACATCCTTCGAGCTCAAATACGATGGCTCATACCACATGCTGGACATCTTTCTCAAATGCTACGCCTGGCGGCCGGACAGCAAAGCACCCGGCGGAAAGACTATCGCATCCCAAGAGGACATCAGGAAGAACCCAGATCTGCTTAAAAAGGGGATGTTCTACGATTCCGCGCGAGGTGCCTGCTACCACACAGACAATCCTCCGGTTAAGGACGGAAAGGCAAATGTCAATGCCCCGGCATTCCTTACATGCGGAGACACCATTGAAGACACTCTCAGCGGAGTCAACAGCAAAAAGGAATACCCCGATGGCGGCACAGAATGGAGCGGAACAAAATTCGACGATCCATCATATTCGACTGACATCAATCTTGGCGTTGGGAAAATTGTTGATCTGACTTGGGAAAAAATTTCTGACGGATGGTTTTACCAGGGGAATAAAGCTCCAGGGCACACATGCGGAGCGAAGGATTTCAGAAACAGTCCCGGCTGGGGTGCCGTGCTTGAACCTTACCTCAAAGAACCTGGACCTGAAGGCAAGCAGATATCGGGACTCAAGAGGACTTGGGGCAATGGAACGATAATCTATGAGCCTGATTTTTC
>DYRX01000006.1:0-31272 GCA_020718525.1 Victivallis vadensis | reverse complement strand
AGCTTCAAAAAGCTGAGTTCTCTCAAGCTCTTCGCGCTTGTCCAAGTCAACAGGCAGTCTCTGCCCTATCTTGTGCCTGGTGAAAACAAGATTTCTGTTTCCGCCCTTGATCCGAAAGCAATGGGAAAGAACAAGCTTGTCGTCACCATTGCCTATTATCCAGGCTACAGAAACAAAAGCCTCGAAGATCTCGCTAGCGCAGGACATCAAATCCATGTTGGCGACTATGCCTTCTGGGCGGCTGAACCAATCATTGTCCGCAAGGAATTCAAAGCAAACGAGCTCCCTGGGACTTTCAAGATCAACGTTGAAACGCCTAAAGGGAAAAATCCTGTCTTCCCAAAAATGCTTTTCATCAGAAGAGAACTTGTCTCCACAGGAGAAAAGCCCAGCGACGAAAAGGATCTCCTAAAGGAAATATGGTCGTCAGGCCAGGCTCAGGGCAATGCAGTCCCCTCAGGCGGTGGCGTTGAAAAAATTCCCGATGGCGCGAAAAAACTTCTAGTCAGAGGAAAGCCAAATGTCGAGGATCTCTTACTTGACATTGACAGCCCTTCAAAAAACTTTGGAGCCAGCCCCCGGGACAACAGAGTCAGAAAGGCTGGAGAAACAACAAATCCGTTCCTTGTCAAATTCAATCTTTCAGAAGTTCCGAAGGGGGCAAAAATATTGAGAGCTGACCTGCTTTTCTACGTCTGGGATCCCCACAATGAGACCACTAGTAAAAACGGAATCTATGAAGTAAAGACTGCTTGGAAGGAAGGCGAAGCCACCTTCAATGCGCCATCAGCGGGTTCAAAGTGGGCAGGTGGAGCATCCTTCAAAATCGGATCCGATACGCCAGCCCAGCCCGTCTCAACCGTCATAGTGAGACCAGACCAGGGCTCCGACGAAGCCGTCCCCCCGATTGAATACAAAGCGGACATCACATCGCTTGTGAAAAAATGGGTGGACAGATCCTCTCCCAATAATGGCATAGCGCTTCAGACTATACCCGACTACGACACTGACGGAGGCGCAAACAGCCGCTTCCAGGTCATCGCGACGGAAAGAGCCAATCAGCCCGAATGCACTCCCGCCCTGCAGATTTTTTTCGAATAGTTTCATAAAAATTCAAAAAGGGTTTCCCTGACAGGAAAAATAACAACAACAAACGGAGGAAAAATGAAGGTCAAACTGATCGTCGGAGCGGGGCTCGTAACTGGTATGCTTTCTTGGAGCGTGGTCGCGCAGGACACAGCACCCGCGCCCGTCGCAACACCCGGACAGAAAATCACAATCGTCGGCAAAGGACTTGTCGAAGACGTCAATCTTGATTCCGACAGAGCGACACAGAAGCTAGGTCCGCAGAGAAGAGACAACAGAATCAGGAAGGATTCCGCATTTCTGATCAAATTCAATCTTGACAGAGTTCCCAAGGATGCAAAAATCAAGACTGCCGAGCTCTATTTCTACGTCTGGGATCCACATTCGGACGCAACGGGAAAGACCGGCGTTTTCGAAGTCAAAATTCCATGGGTGGAAGCAAAGGCAAACTTGGTCCAGCCTGATGACGGCAAAAAATGGACCGGCGAGAACTTCGTCATAGGCACTGACACTGCGGCAGAGCCTGCAGCCATAGTAATGATTCAGCCTGATGAAGATCCTTCCAAGGACGAGGCCATACCGCCAGTAGAATACAAGGTTGACATCGCTCCATTGGCGAAGGCATGGCTTTCCGGTGCAAGCCCCAACAACGGACTCGCCCTGGCTTGGATACCAGACAGAGATGTTGACCAGGGATACATGGTCCGCAACCAGGTCACCGCCTCAGAATATCAGGAAAAAATGTATCAGCCAAAACTGATCATCACACTCGAATAAGACGTCTCATATCTCTCCATTACAATAAGACGGCGGGTTCCCCCTACCCGCCGTCTTCCTTTCTGGCAAAAACTAATTTCGAATACCGAATTTCAATAGCGAATATTGAAGGCAGAAAAGTTAAGAGACAGCCGTTAACAGTCATTGCAGATGACCTGGCAAATAATGTTATTCCAGCCTACGACAAATTAGTAGATGAATTGCAGTTTTTTTATTTCCTGGGGCACGCCAGGGTTGCCGGAAGCCAGATCTAGAAGTTCGCTGAGACGCTTTGCTCCGGGACCGATGTGCTTCAGAAACTGCTTTTTGCCAAGCTTCTTTGAGAGAAAGCAGTATGCGCCAAGAGCCTGCATGATCCTCTGCATTCCGGCGACCAGCGCATAGCCCATGAGCGTCGAAGCATCAATTCTGAGCTGTGGCGGAAGCTTATCGTCTGCGAATTTCGCAAAATAATATTTCATGAGGGATATCCGGCAGGACTTTGGAATCGGGACGTATGGATCCCAGAGCAGGGACATCATGTCGTAGCAGAGCGGTCCGAGGCGCGCCCCCTGGAAGTCTATTATTCTCACTTCGGAGTTCTTGATCATTATGTTCTGCGACTGGAAGTCCCGATGGACAAGCAGTTGCGGCTGGCGCATTGCCGCCTCTGCAAGAGCGTCAAAGGCCGGATTGAGCCTGTCTATCGTCCTTTGAGGCAGGGAAAGAAAGTCCCGCAGATAGTTTTCCGCGAAATATTCGCTTTCCCAGCGGATGCCGGAAAAGTCAAAGTGGCGCTTCACCGCATCGTTGAACTCCGCCTGATTCCCGGCGCAGACAAGATGGAAGCGGAAAAGCCAGTCGAGTATTTTTCTGTATGCAGGTTCCATCTGGAGACTGCGCTCCTTGATGAGATCGTGAAGCACCCCGTCGCCAAGGTCCTCCATGAGAATGGCATATTCCTCTTCGTCAACTGCATAAATTTCGGGAGAGGACAGCGCGTGTTTCTGGAGGATGCCTCCTATCTTTGAGAATCTGGCAAAATCCTTGTCCTCCCGAGAGGAAAGCATGAGCACCTTTGAAGATCCGTCTCTGCATATTCTGTAGAACTTCCTTGCCGAACCCTGCTCCGCCAAGGTTGAAATGCGCGCGTCTGAAATTTTTTCGGAGGCCGTGATCTTGAGAGACGCGATGAGATCCCTGTCCCTGTGATAGGTGCCGCCGGTGGCGATTGTCTCGTCGCAGTGCCTGGATCTTGAACCAATTGAGACATCGTCCAATATCACGCAGTTTTTAAGTCTGGCATCGGGCGCGATTTGAACATTTTTGCCGACGCAGAGGAAGCCGCCGAGATGGACTTTTTTGGGGACAGGCGAGTTTGAGGCGACTCGCGCGGATTTGCCCAGGCTCACACCGGGAATTCTCATCTTTCTTTCCAGAATTATTTCCCTGTGGGCGGCATGATATCTTTCAAAAGTTCCCACATCGTTCCAGTAGAATTCCTGCGGAACAAAGCCCTTCACGGAGCCGGGTCTCGAAGATATTGCGTCCAAGAGAATGTCAACCAGCGTGATGTATGTGGGGACTGGCGGGACATGCTCGAATATGCGCCTGGAAAATACTGAGATTCCGCTGTATGTGAGGAGTTTGGAAGTCGAGGGGGGCTCTGTTCCAAGCCTTCCGCAGATGTCGCCTATCGAGCCGCCGAAGGAGAGCACCCTGTTTTCAGGCCCGTCAATGAGCGCCATGGTCGCCGACGCGCCTGAACTGAGATGCCTGTGAATCAGCGCTTCGAAATCCATTTCCGCCACAATGTCCCCATTATGCAGAATGAAATGATCATATCTTTCAAGGAATTCCCTGCAGTTTGGCAGAACTCCTCCAGTTCCCAATATTTTTTCTTCATGGAAGATTGTCACTTTGCCGGACAATCCTGCCGAGTCCAGAAATTTGACAAATATCTCCGGCTTGTAATGGGTGTTCATGGCGAAGCGCGAGATTCCCAGCGAGGAGAGCTTTTCCATGATGATCTGAATAAGCGGCGTGCCACAGATAGGCAGGAGCGGCTTGGGAACCGACTCGGTCAGCGGGCGCAGTCTTGTCCCGAGTCCAGCCGCAAGTATCAGTCCGCAGAAATTGTCGCGTCTCAGTCGCATTTGCTGAATCCGCATTCAAGGCACTTGAGGCAGTTCTCCTGGGAGAAAAGCGACTTCGAGCCACAGTTCGGGCAGATCATGAGCTTGTCCGCTCCGGGAGCTGAGGCATGCTTTGACGACGAGCGTCCGCCCCCTGTCTTGCCAGGCTTTTCCTTGACGAAGCCGATTTTCTGCAGATGCTTTTCGATAACCAGGCCGATGTCCGCCGCGAGGGAGGGGACGTATCGTCCTTCCGAAAAATATCCGCCGTTCGGATCATATATGCTTTTGAGCTCGTCAACCAGGAAGGAGGGTTCTGGCTCGTTTCTGAATACCGCCGAAATGAGGCGGGTCATCGCCACAATCCAGCTGAAATGCTGTAAATTCTTGGTGTTGATGAAGAGCTCGTAAGGGCGGCGGCGCCCGTCCTTGTCGTGTATGTCGTTTATAGTCAAATAGATGGCTTCGGTTGAAAGAGGAGTTTTTATTTTGTATGTGGTGCCTTCGAGCTCGACGGGCCTCTGGGGGAGCCTTATTTCTTGCACGGTTGATTTTTCGCTCTTCTGCTCCTCCTTCACGAGAACGCCGCTTATCTGATCCGAGGGCCTGAAAGTTGTGCATCCCTTGAGACCGTTCTCGTACGCCTTCATGTAGATTTCCTTGAAATCCTTGAATGGAAATTCGGCGGGGACGTTTATTGTCTTCGATATTGAGCTGTCAACGTGAGCCTGAAGCGCCGCCTGCATGGCGATGTGCTCGTCCGGGCTGACCTTGTCCGAGCTCACGAAATATGGAGGCAGTTCGCTTTCCTTCGGATCGGATCCTATGAATTTGCAGTATCGCGCGTAGGCGTAGTCCTTGATTTCGTGCGAACTGCTGTCGCCCTCGTGGCTGTTTCTTATCTTCCTTTTGTAGCTGAACGCGAAGACCGGCTCGAGGCCGCTCGAAATGTTTCCTGCGAGCAGGCTGATCGTGCCGGTCGGGGCGATCGAGGTTAGATGCGAATTTCGCAAACCCTTTTCCCTTATGGATTTCTGAATTGACTTCGGGAGAGTCTTTATGAATTCCCCCTGCATGTATCTTGTCTTGTCAAGCAGTGGGAAGCACCCCTTCTCCATGCCGAGGGATATGCTGGACTCGTATGCCGCTTCCTTGATGGTGCGCATGATTTCCGACGCAGTCTTGACGGACTCCTCGGAGCCGTAGCGGATTCCGAGAAAGATCAGTGCGTCGGCAAGACCAGTTATTCCGATGCCCATTCTGCGCTTGTCCGCCGCTTCCGTTTTCTGCGCCTCGAGCGGAAATGCGCTGATGTCAACGACGTTGTCGAGAAAGCGGACGGCGTCCCGTGTGACGGCGGCCAAGTCCCCGTAGGAGATCTGGGCGTGCTTTGTGAAGGGGGAGGAGACGAAGCGCGTCAGGTTGAGTGAGCCGAGCAGGCATGCTCCGTAAGGCGGAAGCGGCTGTTCTCCGCAGGGGTTCGTGGCAGTTATCTCCTCGCAGTAGCGCAGGTTGTTCATAAGGTTTATTCTGTCGAGCAGTATGAAGCCCGGCTCGGCGAAATCGTATGCCGACTTCATCATAAGCTCCCACAGCTCGACGGCATGCATGGTCTTGTAGACCTTTCCCTTGAAGACCAGCTCCCAGTCGGAATTGCTCCTGACTGCGTTGATGAATTTTTCCGTGACTCCGACAGAGAGATTGAACATCTGGAGCTGGGAATTTCCCCGCTTTGCGGTGATGAACGCCTCGATGTCCGGGTGGTCGCACCTGAGGATGCCCATCTGCGCGCCGCGTCTCTGACCGGCGCTCATTATGGTTCTGCATGTCGAATCGAATACCTGCATGAAGCTGATGGGGCCGGAGGAGCTGGCCTCGCATCCCTTTATCGGCGATCCGCCAGGTCTGAGTGTGGAGAAGTCGAATCCCACCCCGCCTCCGTGCTTCTGCGTGACAGCCGCCTCCTTGACCGTGTCGAAAATTCCTTCTATGGAGTCTTCTATCTTGTTCATCACGTAGCAGTTGAACATTGTCACGGCTTTTCTGGCAGTTCCTGCGTTCGCCAATATTCTGCCGCCGGGAAGAAACTTGAAATCCTGGAGGATCTCCGAGAAGCGCTTTTCCCATTTTGACGGGCTTTTTTCATTTTGCGCCGCCGCCTTGGCGACTCTCGCCCAGGTGTCGCCGATGTTCCCGTCTCCCGGTGTTTCGGAAGATCCTGAATATCTGTACTTTTTTTCCCAAATCAGGGAGCTCATCGCCCCCATAGAGTGATCCTTCATTGCTTTCCTTTCTTGAAATGGGGGGAATCTCCCCATTCTCCAAATCCTATGCTTTCGCCTATTGATTCTATGCGCCTTTGAAGGCAGTTTTTGCACATGCTCGAATTCTCATCGAGGCAAGGCTTTCCATCATACAACTGATATGACGCCCTATACTTCGTGTCAGTCAAATTCGGCATGATGATGTTGGCTCCGGCAAGAAGCCCCATCTCGCGGCCTGTCGGACTGAGAGCCTGGAGGGCGGTCGTCGAAGCGATGTTGACATCCCTCAGAACCAGCCTGGTCACGGCGATCATTTTGAGAGCCAGCTCCAGGGACGATTCAGGGCTGAGCGGCGCGTCCGCGCACATTGGCGTGTCCTTGTGGGGGATGAACGGCCCCATGCCGATCATGTCGCAGTCGCAGTCCCTGAAAAAGAAAATGTCATCGGCAAGATCTTCGAGGCTTTGTCCTGGCAGTCCGATCATGACGCCAGTTCCAAGCTGATAGCCCAATTTTTTAAGGAGGTGCAGGCAGGATTTCCTTGCCTCGAAGTCGTGGTCGGGCGGATGGAGATTCCTGTAGATTTCCGGATTTGACGTCTCGATGCGGAGGAGATATCTGTGCGCGCCGGCGGCGAACCATCTGCGGTATGTCTCTTCGCTCTGCTCGCCGAGGCAAAGCGTGACGCCGAGCTCTCCGGATGAGATCTCCTTGATTCTGCGGACGGCGCGCTCGATGAATTCAGTGAAATAGTCGTCCTGCCTTTCTCCGGACTGGAGGACTACGGAGCCGTATTGGTTCCTGTAAGCGAAGAGCGCCTCCGACACAATTTCTTCCTCGTCCATGAAAAATCGCTCGACGCGCTTGTTGCTTTTGCGAATTCCGCAGTATCGGCAGTCCTTTTCGCAGATGTTGCCGATCTCGATCAGACCTCTGAAATGGGCCTTTTGCCCTATGTGGCGTTTTTTTATCTCGTATGCCTTTGAGAAAAGGGACTCGGTCTCCTCACCGGTTTTTGCTGAAAGGAGGGAGGTCAGATCGTTTTTTTCCGGGGAGGCACCCCTGTAAATTTTTTCCAAGATGCTTTTGAAATCCATTGCCAGCCCTTTTGCATTCCTAATTTGCGGAAACTCTTTTTTTGGTCTATTCCTGTGGGTTTTCGAATGAAGAGACCAGTTCGTCGGGAGTGACGAACGACGTTCCGATTCTTGCCACAACAATTCCTGCGGCATGATTCGCCAACTGCGCGGCTTCGACCGGCGAAGCTCCTGAAACCATGGCGAGCGCAAAAATGGCGATGACGGTGTCGCCCGCGCCTGTAACATCGAAAACTTCCCTCGCCCTTGTTGGAATGTGCGTCGAGCGGGCTTTCGAGTCGAAAAGCTCCATTCCGTCTGCTCCCAAAGTGATCAGAAGGTGATTTGTCTTCCACTTCGAGATCAGCTTGCACGCGACTTGGCGCAGATCGGCCGATGCCCCGCAGTCCTTTACCCCGGAGATTGCGAGAGCCTCCTTCCTGTTCGGAGTGGCAAATTCTATCCCCTCGACCGCAAGATCGTGCGAGGGATGCGGATCCAGCCCCGCCGGAATTCCATTTTTTTCCGCAATCTTCACAATTTCATTCGCAAAGCCGCTGTTCATAAGCCCCTTGGCGTAGTCCTCTATGATGATGCAGTCGAGCTGTCCGGAAATCCTTTCAAGCTTCGAAAGCAGGCGTTGCCTGAACTTGTCCTTGACCTCCTCAGGCTTCTCGTAGTCTATCCGGAGCAACTGCTGATTCGACGCGATCACCCTCTGCTTCTCTATCGTTGATATTTCAGGATTCCTTATTATGCATTCAGTTGACACGGAGCTTTTTGCGAGCAGTTCTATGACGCGCGCCCCACTGAGATCATCTCCCAAAATTCCGAACGCATGGCAGGATGCGCCGAGGGCGCCGACATTGCGCATGACATTTGAGGCGCCGCCAAGGGAATATGTTCTCTCCTTCACCTGGACGACTGGCACCGGAGCTTCCTGGGAGATGCGCTCGGTTTTCCCCCATATGTAGCTGTCTAGGATCAGATCGCCCAAGACTGCAATTCTTTTCGAGGAGAAGTTTGAAACGATCTTCTTGAGCCTTTCTGTCTTCACGCCTGCATCATCCCTTGTGAATAACTCTCGTGTTGCAGATTCTGTCGTGGAGGGCTCTTTTCTCTTCGTCGAAGCCCGCCATTATATATCCGATATAGAGGATTATTCCGCTCAAGATCTCGGCAAAAAATCTTCCAATTGCCTTGCCCACGGAAATTTTTTCAGTGCCGTCGGCGTTGATGACGCGAAGCTTTAGAACGAGCTTGCCCGGTGTCGCGCCATATTTGACCAGGAACCAGGCGTTGTACGCAAGCCCGACACCTATGCTGAAAACCCAGGAAAAGAGAGTAAAGAGCATAACGATAATTGTAGCTTTTGGATTGTCGCTGAGAGCACTCGGCAGAATGAAGCTTATGACTGTGACTGGAAGGGCGACGACCTGCATGACGATTCCATCTATCAACTTTGCGACGAAGCGGATCCAGAACCCTGCGTAGCGCAATTCTCCTGCGAAGAGATCCCCCTCCTGCATCTTTCTGAGCATGATGGGCTTGCATATGGCGCAGACCTTGGAATTTCCGATTTGAATGAGCTCGGTTTCTGGAAAATCATTCATGCAGAGAGAGCATCTCAAGCCAGACATTTTTATCGGCGTTGTTTTGTCCTTGATCAGCTTTCCGAGCTCTGTGTTGCCAGCCTCTGCCCAGTCGCTCATGCCTTCGCTCCAGACAAGAGTGCCCGCATTGATTTCCGAGTTCAAAAGAAGCGCCGCCATCTGAGCCTCGTCGAAAGGCCCCTTTTTTTCTTCGCCTGCCGCGTAATACCAGTTCCTCGCCATGTGATGCTCCCCGTTTTGCTTATGAAACACGAGTGATGGAATTCGGACGGGAATATAAGATGTCTTTTCAATATCTCAAGAAGAAAGCAAGCCCAAATGCGAAAAGCCTCTTCGATTCCATTTGCTCGTCATGAAAAAGCAGGGAGGGGGGCGAGCTTAGGGGCTCTTGCAAGCTTCAAGAAGCACCTCTACGTTGTTGAAATCTGATAATTTGGCATATATTGTCCGCTGATCTATTCGGATTGTCGCAGAAAGGCGGCGGAATCAGGAGGTCAATGAGGTGTTTGCGAATTAGTTCCGGAGTCAAAAATTGGAGCGAAGCATTATGAGAAATTGTTTGTTCGAGCAAATTTGGGGGGGATTGAACTGCCTGCCTCTTTTCAAAATTTTGATTTTACCCCTGCTCTTTCTTGCCGCTTCGACTGAATCGTTTTCAAGCTCCAATCCGCCTTCCTTCGAATGGACTGCGAGCAGGATCTCCGATTCAGAGGCGCAAATCTCCCTCAAGTCTCCGCCCAGCCACTACGTCTATGAAGAATCCTGCGACGTGAAACTGCTTTCGTCAGACGGAGCGCAGGCGGAGCTCCTTAGCTCCCCGCAGGCGGAATCCGCGCACGGCGAAGAAGGCGGAGAAATGAAAATTTATGCCGAAGGCGGCCACGTCTGGGTTTTCAAGACAGATCCAAAGACAGCATACCGCGCTGAAATCAGCTATCAGGGCTGTGCAAAAAATCCATTTGTCTGCTATCCGCCAAAGAGCCTCTCTATAGAATTGAAGCAAGGTGATTCTGCGAATTCCGCAAATCCTGGCTCAGTGCGGAATCTTGACAAGATGTCCCGGTCGGAAGAAATAAAATATGGCGGATCGGAGGCGGGCGGAATAAATGATCTCCCGCAAAGGGAAATAAGCGCAGTCTCCCAGGGATTCGGAGCCAATCTGCTGAAAAAAGGAGGAATCCTGCTGGTAATTGGGGCGTTCATCGGCGGACTCCTGAGCGCAATGACCCCCTGTGTACTGCCGATGATCCCAATAACAATTGCGATCATGGGCGCCGGAAAAAACGTTTCAAAAATTCAGTCTCTCCGCAGATCTCTCCTATATGTTTTAGGTATCGTTATCACTTTCACGAGCCTGGCAGTCATCGCCTCTCTTTCAGGAAGGGCTTTCGGCACTCAGATACTTGGAAACCCATATCTGATAATTGTCTTTGCGGCGCTTTTCATTTTGCTGGGCTTCTCGATGCTCGGCTTCTATGATCTGCAAATTCCATCCTCGATCCAGGCAAAGCTCGGCGGGCTTGGCGGAGGCACGGAGTTTGGCGCCTTTGTCATGGGGCTTGCCGCAGGATTTGTCGCAGTCCCTTGCACAGGTCCGGTTCTTGGCGTCCTGATTGGAATTGTCGCGGCAAGTGGCGACACATTTTTTGGAATTCTATCTCTTGCTTCTTACGCATGCGGATTTGGAATGCCATTCATCTTCGTGGCAAGCGGTGCCGCTGGCGTCCCAAAGAGCGGACCTTTCATGGACATAATAAAAAGCGTGCTTGGAATTGCAATCCTTGCAATTGCGAATTTCGCAATTTTCATCGCTTTGCCTGACATGAAAAAAGCGCTTGTTGCGGAGCTTCCAGACGGTGCGTATTTTCCTGTTCTTCTTGCTTGCGCCGGATTCCTGATGGGGGCGGCGCACGCGGACGGACATTCACCAAAGCCGGCAGTGAAAATTCTGAAGGGTCTCGGGGCGCTCATCCTGTCCTTCTCTCTTGTCTATCCGTTTTTGGGAGATGAGCAAGGATCCGCCGGCAGATCGGAGCAGATCAAGTGGCTTTCATCGCCTGAAGAGGCGATCGAGCTTGCCAAGCTTGAAGAAAAGCCGGTTCTGATTGACTTCACAGCGGAATGGTGCGCGGCGTGCAAAGAGCTTGAAGCATTCACATTCAAGAATCCGGACTTTGTAAAAAAATCCAAAAATGCATGGATTTTCCTGAAAATTGACGCGACGCGCAACAGCGCGGAGCTGGACAGAATTCTGGAAAAATATCAGGTGAAGGGCTTTCCTACCGTGATACTTGCCGACTCCGATGGAGCAACAAAGGGTCGCTCGGTCGGCTTCATAAGCCCAGAGAATCTCTTGGCCATGATGAATAAGCTTTCGGAAAAATAGGGTTGTTCCGGAAAAAGATCATGCGATGCGAGGATTTGGGCTCTGGCAGGCAATTTTCGGAAGTAAATATTATACTCTTTTAGGCTGAAAATTGTCATTTTGGCGGGCAAGGATTTTCCAACTCAATATTCATTGTTGAAATCCAGTTTTCAATATTTTCAAGCTCGCCAAGCCGCCAAGAGCCGGAAAAAATTGCGCTGCGATTTTCATCAGATAATCTGGAGCGGAGGTCTGCGGAAAGATTTACGCCTGGATTATCGAGTCTTCTTTTCGGAAAAGCCCCTTTATTTTTTTTGATTTGAAAGCTATATTCCTCTGAAAAAACACCGACGGAAAATTTGGATGCCTATGATTTCCGGAAAGCCAAAGAATAGCTCCCAAAGGCTGGCACTCGCTAAAAAGGTCAAAGATTTCATTTCGGAAAAGAAGGTTGTTCCGCCTCTTTCTCTCGAGGAAATAAGCTCGCTTACGCGCTCCTTCATGAGATCTAAAAAGATACCGGCAGATCTCGAACGATTTTGCTCAGTGCTCCTGAACAACGAAGTCTGGAGCAAAACAGTGTCTTCCATTCCATTCGAGAGACGCGTGCTCATGATACCGCAATGCCTTCGCAATCTATCCGCATGCAAAGCTGAATGCGACGAATTCGGCCTGCTTTGCGCCAAATGCGGCAACTGCCAGATCGGCACAATCCAGACGGAAGCGGAAAAGCTTGGCTACGTAGTCGTAATCGCCGAAGGCACAACCCTGGTGACAAAGCTCATCGAAGGCGGAAAAATAGACTGCGTTGTCGGCGTGGGATGCATGTCCTCCCTCGAAAAGGTCTTCGCAAAAATGTCAGGTCACGCCGTTCCGGGAATTGCAATTCCCCTCGAATACGATGGATGCATTGAAACAAAGCTTGATCTTCCGTGGCTGTTCTCGGCAATATCAGAAAAATCCCAGGAAAAATGGCGCTCTCTGCCGGATCTTGACTCGCTCAAGGAAAAAGTGCATTCGCTCTTTTCAAAGGAGCAAATTGCGAAACTCGCAAAGTCCGGCGATTCCGTCGTGGACAAGCTTGTGCTCGAATACCTTTCCGGATCCGGCAAAAGATGGCGCCCCTTCCTCGCCGCCGGAATCTATTTTTCAGTCCGATCTGATGCCGGACAAATGCCGCCGCCGCTTCAAAGCATAGCCATGGCGGTGGAATGCTTCCACAAGGCCTCCCTCATTCATGACGACATCGAGGACGACGATGATCTCAGGGACGGCGAGACCACTCTGCATAAAAAGCTTGGGGTCCCGATCGCCCTGAACGTCGGAGACAGCCTGATCGGACTCGGATACTCCCTTATAGCGAATGCCGGAGAACTTTCATCCGATCTTAAAATAAAAATGTTTGAAGCCGCAACAAAGGCACATAAAGACCTTTGCGAAGGACAGGGTGACGAACTCTTTCTCAGAAACTCCAAAAAAATGCCCTCGCCGGAAAAAATAATAGAGATATTCAAGAAAAAGACATCCCCGGCTTTCGAAGTCGCGCTCGTTCTGGGAGCACTCTGCGCGTCCTGCGAAGATTCTGTCTGCAAGCTTCTGGCGGAATTCAGCGAGTCCCTCGGAGTCGCGTATCAGATAAAGGATGACATCGAGGATTTCCAGTCGAAAAAGCTCACCCGGGATCAGGCGCTGAATTCACTGATAGTTGCCCTGGCATTCCAAAACGATTCCAGGGCATCAAAGGCGATCTTCCTTGAAAATTGCGGCAAATGCCTAAGCGACAAGTCTTTACATAAAATTATCGCCGCCGCCGACAAAAGTTTGGCATTGGATAAGGCAAAACAGCTCTGCGAGCATTTCAAGAATGAGGCGCTACGCTCCCTCACATCTCTGCAAAACTCCCATATAAAATCATTCCTCCGCAAGGTCATGAGCAAAATCTTATCTTAATATCTTTCCAGTTTTTCATGGGGAATGATGTGCAAAATATTTTCCAGGTGCGAGGTTCTCGTTCGTTCTGGTGAAATCTCAGACATCTGAAATTGAAAGGGAGGTCGCAAGATTCCTGCCAGACATTTCCATTCTTGTCTGGCGCGGCGCGCCAGGGCAAACGTCAGGGCAGGACATGATGAATGCCGTAGTCATCTTCGATTTCGTCCACTCCGGCCCGTGCTAGATGTCCATCTGTGCAAGAAATGTTCATTCTCCATTTTTGACCAAGAGGATGGCTGGGCAAATATCCTTGCCCGTAGTAGCCGTTGTTATCCTTTCTCCCCCAATACCAGTCAAAAAATATCGCCAGCTTTTCCGGGCGCTTGCATTGTATCATCTTATTGTGCCGGTCCAATCCAGTCAACCCCATATTTCTACCTATCTCCAGAGGCGAAGCACCTCTCAAGGTTTTTGGCGCTGGATCAATGGAATTCCAATAGTAGCTCCTCTGGCCTGCCCTGTTAGCGCCTGACATTTTCGAGTTGATCATGGACCATGACGGACAATGCAGTTTGCCCCAGTCGTTGCTCAAAGCGGGATTGGCTGGAGCTCCATCCGGACAATAGGACACCAGGGAATCTCTGATATCTCCATATCTGAGTCCTCCCTGAGTCGGGTAGTATTGCCATTCTCCAACGTAGGAAGCATTCCTACTGTCAATTGCCGTAGATTTCCTGCGCATGAAATCATCATTGCCTCGTCTTTGGCTCTTTTCAGCGCAGGCAAAAGAATTGCCGCCAAAATCGCAATTATTGCAATCACGACTAAAAGCTCGATGAGAGTGAAGGCTGAAAAAAGCCTAGCGCGGTATGCCGGTGCAGAACTTTTTCTTCTGCGGCATCTCGATGAAAGCCAAAAACAAGAGTTCAAACATCCTTCGAGCGATTTTCTTCTCTGCATCGGAATCTCTCCCCTCTTTGATTTTATGATAAATTATAGGTTAAGTTATGATATATTTCAAGCCTCTTATAATATTTTACACAATCTTAACATAAAATTCATAAATTGGGGATTGCAATTGAAATAATTGGATAAATATTAACTTAAATATTAACTAGGAGATAAGATAAATGAAGCAAAAGGAAGTGGCAGAAAAGCTCGGTCTTTCGGGCGCGGCGGTGTCGAACATTCTTCGAGGCAAGGGTAGGTTTTCCGAAGAGACGCGCAAGATTGTGCTGGAGACGATCGAAAAAGGGGGCATCAAGCCTAAATTCGCTTTGCGCCCAGTTTTGTGCCTGCAGAGCAGGTTTCATCCGGTTGACTCTCAGTCAACGCTGAGAGGATACGAGTTTTTCAATGGTCTCAGGGCTTCGCTCGCAAGTGCGGGCATCGAAAGCAGGCTCGATTTTGTGGACATCGCTTCAAGCAAGTCGGACGCGCTTTTTTCCCTTGTTTCGAAAACGATTGAAGCTCACAAGCCTTCCGGAATTCTTCTGGACTCCACTATACCTCTCCGCGGCAGAATAGCCGAAAAAATTTTGGACGCTGGCCTTGGCGTAATCATTTTCGGGCATGAATATGAGGTTTCTGGCATTTCCACGGTCATGATGGACAGTTTCAACGGGACATGCGACGCGGTCAGGCATCTGGTCTCGAAGGGGCATAGGAGGATTGGAATCATTCGATGGAACTGCGCGGACACTCCAAATTCTGCAAAAAAATTCGCCGCATACCAGTGCGTCCTTTCGGAAAATGGGATAGAGTTCGACAAAAGACTTGTCGTTCAGGCCGAGACCTCAAATGCGGAGCTTGAGGATCCCCACGGACAAAGACCGGGAAGAAGGGCGTTTGAGACGCTGATGAGGCAGGCATCTCCTGACGTTCCGACCGCAGTCTTTGTGGAAAACAGCTTCGTGAGTCCGTCCTTGATTTTTCCGATGAGACAGGACCGGGGACTTCTTCCAGAAATCATACGGAAAACAGAATTTGTGCACTTCGCCGACAGAGACCTTCTTGCACCATGCCAGTTTTTATACGGCATGCTCAACTACGAGCAATTCCCCTGCACAATCTCACATCTTGACTGGGAGAAGATGGGGACGGTCGCCGGAGACATGATGGCGCGGATGACGAGGGAGTCGGACAAAGCCGTCCGCTCTGTCAGACTCAAGCCTGAATTGAAAATGCTGGATTCTGGCAAGCTCTCCCCAATCATGTGATTTGAATTCTGCTTGATCTCTATCGGGGAAATGGGGCGAGTCCAGGTAAATATTCACTGAACTACGTCGTCCAGTGAATCTTTACATCCAGCTCTTGCGGTTGACATTCGCCATCTGCAGTATAGGTTGGGGCTGTTCAGATAGGCTCTTAAATCCGAAATCCCAATGTCTCGACAATAAACAAGCTCAAATTTTAAGAATTCCAATGTCAAGAACAGAAGAGAATGGCTCCGACACCTTTCTCCGTCCGCTTGCAAATGCTCGGCAGGAGGCGAGAATCAGACAGGCCAATTTTGTAATCAATCTTGGACTGTCCGCGAACATATTTCTTTCGATCCTCAAAATTTCAACCGGGATTCTTTTTGGAAGCCGGGCGCTTTTTGCGGACGGTGTAAACTCCTGCTCCGATGTGGTCTATCTCATTTTCGTCAAGATTCTTCTGAAGTTTTCTGGAAAGCCTGCCGACAAGGAACACCCATACGGGCATCAGCAGTTCGAGAGCATTGCCGCCGTAGTTATCGGAGCTTTTGTCGTCTGCACCGGACTTGCCCTTTTCTGGGATTCCATCTCCTTCATCATTGAAATTCTACGGACTGGAAACAATCCCGACGCGTCGCCAAAGCCGCTCGCCCTTCTTGTCGCAGTATTCACCATATGTTCGAAGTTCGCCCTCATGCTGAACGCGTCCCTCGCAGGCAAACGCACTGGCAATGTGGCGCTTCTCGCCCTTGCAAAAGATCACCGCAACGACATTTTTGCATCAATAGGAGTCTTGGTCGGCGTTGGGATGGGGCTTTTCGGCTTCCACTGGGTGGATCCGCTTGCCGCCGCGCTGGTTGCCGCAATTGTGGCAAAGACGGGGATTGACATACTCAGGGAATCCAGCGCTGAACTCATGGACACTCTTCCCGACAACGGAATGGAGAGCAAAATCCGCGAACTGGCAAAAAAAATACCCGGGGTCAGAGAAATCGAAGACGTGCATATCCATCGTTTTGGCCCCTACTACATGGTGAACCTGACAATTGGAGTTGACGGAGGGATCAGCGTAGCAGAGGGGGACAGGATTGCAGACTCGCTCGAAGCGCTTCTTTACGAGGAGCTGGAATTGCTCAGAAGGGCGTACATTCATTATCATCCGGCAAGCTGCAACGCAGAATATAATTCCTCCGAATGGAAGATTTGAAGCAGATTTCTTTCGAGAAGATAAAATTGTTTGAATTAGCCGAAGATTGAGCTAAGTTAGTGGAAGGCCTTCGTCGCGGGCATAGTGCGTTTAAGTTTTAAATAGAAAACGGATGAGAGGAGATTTGAGCCATGATTATAACCCAAAAGGAGCTTGATGGAGTTGCTGTGGTCTGCCTGGACGGCAGGCTGGACGCGGAAACCTCCGGCGATCTCGCAATGAAGTTTGCGACATTGATAGAGCAGAAGAAGCGCGATCTGATCATTGACATGGCGAATCTCGAGTATATCAGCAGTGCCGGGCTGAGAGTTGTCCTTGAAGTCACGAAAAAAATGAGGATGAACGGCGGCGACACATATCTTGTCAATGTGCAGGAATATGTGAAGAAAGTGCTTGACATATCCGGGCTTTCGACCTTCCTGAGGATTTACGGCGACAGCCAGGCGGCGTGCGAGGAAATCAAGAAGAAGTCTAAATGAGGAAATCCGTGACGATCCGGCCAAGGGTCTTTTCTGGGCTTGGCTCTTCGTTTGAATAGCGTCGTTAGCGCAAAAATAAATGCGGACTCAACCAATATGGAACGTGTGACTAGTCTGGTCATATTATGCCGAGCATGCTTCTAAGCCTTCTCATCCTTTTATTTGCGATAGCCCTGGTGGCAGTTCCAGTCGCCATCATTTTCATGTCTCAAAAAAAAGGCGATTCCGAAGATGCTTCCCCAGACCTTGAGCCTCTTTCGAGCAAAAAAAGCAAGGAGGCCCAAGGCGGATCGGACAAGCGGCATGGCAGTCCGGCCGTGATATTGGATGAAACCGGCTTCACCCCGCTTCTGGGCCAGAAGATCGGAAATTTCACCGTTGTAGCCGAAATCAGCACCGGCGGCATGGGCAAGATCATCCGCGGCGTTTCGGAAAAGGGGAAAAACGCGGCAATCAAGATCATGAAGCCGGAACACTGCTCAAATGAAAGTCTTGTGACAAGATTTCAGCAGGAGCTCAAAATAGTTTCGATGCTCGATCACAAGAATATTGCAAAGATACTCGAGTGGGGCATTGACGACGGCAGGCAGTATTTTGCAATGGAATACGTCGAGGGCGAGAGCCTGAGGGAGCTGATAGAGAGGGAACCTGTTCCGATCGAGAAGGCCGTAGGTATCTGCACGAGCGTGTCGTCGGCACTTCAGTATGCGCATTCCAGGATGGTCGTGCACAGAGACATCAAGCCTGAAAACATTCTTCTCACCAAAAAAGGTGACGTGAAACTGGTTGACTTCGGCATAGCAAGAATCATAGACGATTCGCAGACGAGGCTGACGCTCACCAACGTCGCGATGGGTTCGCCCCTCTACATGAGTCCCGAGCAGAAGAGCGATTTCAGGCATGTGGACCACCGTGCAGACGTATATTCCTTGGGCGTAGTGCTTTACGAAATGATTTCAGGCGAGCTCCCTGGCGGGCTCCTCAGAATGGATCTCATTCCGGAGGGCCTGAGGCAGATCATTCTTCGGGCGACAGCCTACAAAGTGGAGGAGCGCTATCCTTCGATTTCAGAGTTTCGCACAGACCTTGAAAACTACCTGAACACTGGCTCGATACGACAGGATCAGTGTGCCATCAACGAAATCGGCGAAAATGTCAAGCTCAGGAATGTCCTGATGGAACTGCTCTACCAGAACAGCCCGCCGCCATTTCCGGGCCTCGAATTCGACTTCTTCTACATGCCTGCCGCAGGCGTCGGAGGCAACTACTATGAATTCATAAAAATCAGCGGGACGAAGCTGGGCATCCTCGTAGGAAACGTCTTCGACAGGCCGGATGTCAAGTCTGCCCTATTTCTCACCATGATAAGAAGTTTTCTGCATGTCGCATCCAAGGGGGAGTCAAGCCCCGGAAAGACGCTTGCAGCACTGAACAACCTCATAACGAGGGACTCCGGCGTAGTATTCGACCGCTTCGCAGTCTTCTCGTATGTTGTCTTTGATTCGGAAACTAAATTGCTTTCCCTTGCGACCGCAGGATACCGCCCGACAAGTGTTCTCAAGGCTGGCGAAAGCTCGGTGCAGAGGTTCAGCCCCGAAGGCTTTGGTCTCGGAATTGCGGAAAATGCCGAATTCAAAGAGCTTCAGATTCAGCTTGGAAGCGGAGACATGGTCTTCCTGTCCTCCTCGGGAATTGCGGAGACATGCAGTCTTGACGGAAAGACCTTCGGCGAGGAGCGCCTCGACAAGGCTGTGATTGAAAACAGAGGGAAAACCGTTCCTGAGCTGATCGAATCCGTCCAAAAGGAAATCGAGCGATTCGGCGCAGGAATGGCACAGCAGGACGACATAACCCTCGCAATATTCAAGGTGCTTTGAAACTAATGGAAAAAACGCCCAAAGGACTCAGACTTCAGATTGGAATTTTCGGACGCAGAAACGTCGGAAAATCCTCCTTCCTGAACGCTGTCGCCTCTCAGAAGGTCTCCATAGTCTCCGACACTGCCGGAACGACAACCGATCCTGTGGAAAAGCCGATGGAGATTCTCCCGATAGGACCTGTGCTTTTCATTGACACCGCAGGGCTTGACGACAGCGGCGCGCTCGGAGAATTGCGGGTGGAGAAGACAAAAAAAATATTCGACAGGACTGATCTCGCGGCGCTTGTCTGCGACTCGAGGGAATGGACGGAATTCGAAGATGCCCTAGTCTGCGAATTCCGCAAAAGGGGCATTCCTTTCATCGTTGTCTTCAACAAGGCGGATCTTGGCACCCCTTCCCCGGATCTTCTCGCCAGGCTCGAATCAATGAAAATACAGACTCTTTCGAGCATCGCGACAAGCGGTTCTGGCGTGGCGGATTTCAAGTCCGCCATGCTCAAAACTCTCCCGGAGGATTTTTTCTCGAACGAGACGATCGCGGCGGATCTTGTGCCTCCGGGTCGGGCGGCGGTCCTTGTTGTCCCGATTGATCTCGAAGCCCCGAAAGGAAGGCTCATACTGCCGCAGGTTCAGACAATAAGAGATCTTCTCGACAACGACTCCTACTGCGTCGTCGTCAAGGAAAGAGAGCTCAGGGCGGCGCTCGAAAATCTCCGGACTCCGCCTGCGCTTGTCGTGACGGACTCCCAGGCTTTTCTAAAGGTTGCAGGAGACACTCCGGACTCGATTCCACTCACATCTTTTTCGATTCTTTTCGCGAGATTCAAAGGCGAACTGAGGACATTTGTCGAGGGGGTGCTCGCTATTGACAAGCTGAAGCCGGGGGACAAAATCATGATTGCGGAGGCGTGCTCGCACCATCCGATCGGCGAGGACATCGGCCGCGTGAAAATACCGCGATGGCTCACGCAATACGTAGGCGGCGAACTGAATTTCACCCACGTGCAAGGACACGATTTTCCAGAGGATTTGTCTGGAGTCAAGCTCATAGTCCATTGCGGCTCATGCGTCTTCAACAGGCGCGGACTGCTTTCCAGGATTCTCAAATGCAAGGAGTCGGGGGTCCCGATCACAAACTACGGAGTGGCGATAGCATTTTCGCTGGGAATAATGGAGCGTGCACTTTCTCCTTTTCCCGACGCGCTTGAAGCATATTTAGAACAACAGAAATAGGCGGAAGACAAGATGACTCAAAACAGCGTTTGCATTGATGGTCTCTGCAGAGAAGCGGAGGACTTTTCCCTCTCGTCCGACTGGTTTAGCGCAGAAAAGTTTTTTGCGGAGCTCGATCCAAAGATGGAGCTTGCCGATCCGGAGCGGACTCACGGAGAATCGAGGGAAAAGCTTGCGATCTTCAAGGAGCGTTTTCTGAAGAGGCACGAAGCGCACAAGGAAAAGAAGGCTCTTGTGGCGGACGCCGAGAGCATATGCGCCCAGATCGAGGAGAAAATCGGGGGCAACTCCTCCGCGGCGGTTGATCTTGTCGAGGAGCTCTCCAAAGCCTGGTTTGAAAAGCCCCTCGCAAAAATCCCAAAGGAATATCTGGAAATACTTCAGAGCAGATTTGATAAGGCGGTCAAGGCATTTTTCGCGGCGAAAAGGCGTCTTGACGATGAATACGAGGCGAACAGGGCGAGGATTGCCGACATCGAGTCAATGTGCGCTGAGATGGAAGCCATCGCGCGCGCGCCGGTCTCGAAACAGTTTTCAGACAGGGCGAAGCACATTCAGTCCGACTGGAGTCTGCGCTTCTTCGAATATCCCGGCTCTGATGCGATCCAGTCACGCTTTTCCGCAGCGGTCGAAGAGCTTGGAAAAAAGGAGGCGGAGGAAAGACGCCTGAGAAACGAAAGGCTGGAGGCTGAAAGGTGTCTTCTCGAGAAATCAGTTGCTGAAATGACGGAGTTTCTCAAGGACGAAGACATTCGCAGGCATCTTCCAAGGGTGCGGGAGATCAAGTCTCTTCTTTCGGGCGAGAGGCCCCTGCAGGCGGCAAAAAAAAGGCTCCATGAAGAATGCCTGAAGCAGGTTTCCGAGTTCTTCACCAGACTCAGGACAAAATTCGAAGAGGAGGACTGGGCGAGGTGGGAGCACTACACATACAAGCTCGACCTCTGCAAAAAAGCCGAGTCTCTTCTGGAAGAAAAAGATTTCTTCGTGAAATCCAGGATTCTCTCCGAGCTTAAGAAAGACTGGAAGGACATAGGATCTGTTCCAAAGGAAAAAAGCGAGGAAGTCTGGAAGCGCTTTTCCACTGCTTGCGAGACGCTCTCCACCGAATCCAGGAAGTTCTTTGCCGAGCTCGAACTGCGGCGCCAGGAAAGCCTGGCGAAGAAAATCCCAATTTGCGAAGAAATAGAAAAGCTCTGCCAGTCCGAAGACTGGCAAAGCGCGGCGGACAAGATTGTCGAGCTGAGACGCTCATTTTTCGACATTGAAAACGCGCCCAAGGAAAAGGAGGAGGAGCTACGCAACCGCATCAAGACCTCCTGCGATTCCTTCTTTGCAAAACGCAAGGAGCGCTTCCAGGCAATTCATGCCGAGCAGTCTGAAAACAAGAAGGCCAAGCTTGCTCTCTGCGAGGAGGCGGAAGCTCTTGTTGGCCTGAGCTCCGAAATTGCCGTGCGCAAGGCAAAGGATCTCAGAATGAAATGGAAGGAAATCGGAAACGCCCACTACAAGGACGAAAGAAAGTTGCGCGACTCCTTCAATGCCGCCCTGGACAAGCTTTTCCATGGTCTCGACGATGCAAGAAGCCGCATATCTGACGCGAGAATCGCACTCTGCGACGAGCTGGCAAATCTTTCCGGACGCCTTGCCGAGCTGGGAGCAGAAGAGCTGAGGGAAGCTCTGAAAAAATGCAAGTCCGCCTGGAACGAAATCAAAGGCTATGGACGCAGAAACGATGAGAAGGAGATTGCCGACAGATATTTCGCGCTCCTCTCCGAGATTGAAGGAAGCCTCAGGGAAAAAAATAGAGCCCTGCAGATTTCCCAGCGTGAAAACACGTCGAAAAAGCTCGGAATCATAGAGAAAATAGGAAAAATGCTTTCGGAAAATGTGGCACCGGATGCCGAAGCGATCGAAAAGCTCAAAAACGAGTGGGAACTCTCCGGCGAGTGCCCTCCGGAAAGCAGAGAAAGACTTGAAAAGCTATTTTCGGACTCCCTCGCCGCCTTCGCCGAGGGTAAAACAGACTTCTTCTCCAAGCTCAAGACAAAGCAGGCAAAGACGATTTCCGAGAAGCGCAGGCTCTGCGTCGAGCTGGAAAAGATTACAGGCATATTTGCCGATGGAAAAGGCGAAAATGAGTCTGGCGCAGTCTCGCTGGACGCGCTGAACGAGCTCAAATTTGCGCTCGAATCCAATCTCACTCTCGGGAAAAAGCGCGACGATCCAAGGGAAACTGAAGAACGCGTCAGGGAAATTGAATCGCTCTGGGCAAAGCTCGAGTCCTACCCGAATGAGGATGATTCGGCGCTGGGGTCTAGATTCTCGGAAACCTTGTCAAAGTTCCGCTCCAGGAGAGGCAGATGAGTCCCGCATGCGCCGGCGCATGGAAAAAAGTCATTAGTGAAAAACTCGAGCTCATTTCAGTTGATATTTTGAGGACATGCCCTAGCTTTTTGACTTTGCTTCTCGCGTCTGGCTTTCTCTTGCAAACCTTGACTCCGGCGTCTTCGGCTTTTTCCGACGACAGCCCCGACCCCGCAAAAATAGTTTCAGACGCTTTCAATTTCATAGGCGGCCAGAAAAAGTTTTCCGTCGTGATGGAAACGGACTTGGACATGAGCTCAGGCGGCGTGCGCCAGGAAATAAAGTCCGTGAGCAATATATTCTTCGAAAGGCCTGACAAGCTTCTCTACGAAGCGAAAGGAGCTCCGTGCCAGATCACTCTGGTATGCGATGGAAAGCGTGTGAGCGTGCGCGACATCACCAACAATCTCAGCTATGACGACGCGATGCCGGAAAAGCTCGAGGAATATCCGTTCGAGGAAGGGAAAGACCACGGATTCTCCCTTCTCAGAGTGCTGATTTCCAAGGATCCTTCATCGCGTATCATGCAAGATATAGAAAGCGTTTCCTACGTCGGACAGGAAAGCCTCGACGGCGCCGAATGCCATGTCGTCAAAATGACCGAAAAGGACATAAGCTGGAAAATCTGGGTGAAAACTACTGTGCCACTGCTCGCCATGATTGCCCCTGAAGCTCAGATAATTGCCCCGGACGAATATGACCCGCTTAGCGACAGGACCTATGCGTCCGATCCTACAAAGCTCAGCTTTGAAATGCGTTTCAAAAACTGGAATTTCAATCCGGAATTTGCCGACGGCTTCTTTTCCGCCGATATGAAGCAGGCTGAAGCAGAGGCGGTCGTGCCCGTCGCGAAAGTCCTGCCCAACCAGAAGCCTGAAAAAAAACTGCTTGATTCGCAGGCGCCTGAACTCTGCCTCGCCACTCTGAGCCCCGCGCCGTTCAAACTTTCCGATCATATCGGCAAGTCCGTCGTCATTCTTGGCTTCTGGAACAGCTTCCACCAGGGCGCTTCAGGGGGAATACCGGTTCTCGAAGACCTAATCAAGGCTTATCCTGAAGACAAGCTCGTAGTCTGCTCGATCAATCATGGAGACAGCGAAGCTAAAATAAAGCAGATTGTCGAAAAAAACAAAATGTCGTGCACACTTGCAATTGATCCTGCAATGAGCAGTGCGGGCGACTATTTCACCACGATTTATCCGCAGATAGTCGTCATAGGCTTGGACGGCAAAGTCAGGAGCGTATATTCAGGCGGAAAAAACAGTGACGTCAAAGAAAAGCTTTGCGGCGAGCTGGACAGCCTCATCGGCAAAAAGAATAATTGAGGTAAATCTTCGCCAGCCCCCGTCATTTCAGTCAATCACTCGAGTTCTGGCTTAATGAATCCCAAGATGATTTTATAGTCGTTGTCGGTCTTGACTTCAATGTTTTTTATTTCAATAGTTTCAAAGCCCTTCGCCGCGACTCTGATCGTATATTTGCCAGGAAGAAGCCAGAACTCGAATGCCGTCGTTCCGTCTTTCTGCTTGTCCGCTTCGTCTGTTTTAATCTCTTTTCCATCGCCTCCCAGAAGAATGCCTCTGAATTTTTGAAAATCTGCCTTTGTCGCTCCCAAGATTCTTCCCTTTTCACGCCATGCCGGATTGTTTCCCTTTGCAAAATAGTCCTTTGAGCTGACAGAAATCTTTCCCAGCTTTGGCTTTCCATCGTCAATGATGGGTTTCAATGCAGACGCCTTCAGTTCTATCTCGTTCTTGTCTGGCTGATATTTGTCGGGAATTTTTTGCGGAGTGGATTTACTCTGCATTTGTCCTGCAATTTTGCTCAGCTCGTTCAAAATTGCCTTCGCTTCGAACTTCATGTATTTGCTGGAGGAATTATCCCTTATATTTTCTGCCAGTTTTAGGCTTGAGGAGGCGAATGCCGCCAGTCGGTTTTCAATTTCCAATCTTTTGTTCTGAACATCAACAGTTCCTTCGCCAAGACCTTCCAGGGAATAGCCCTTGTCTATCCTGTCTCCGCTCTTGAAGGGCAAATCCTTCACATGCTCATTGTGGAATGCGAACCACGCCGCCATTTCTTTCGGCATGTCTGCTCCGATCTCCAGCATCTGATACTTTTTCGAGAAAAAGGCGTCCGTCGCTTTCAAATACCTTGGGATGAAATCTTTAATCCCGTCAATCTCTCGCCCCATTGCAAAAAATTCTTGCGCCTTGATTGGCATCCATTGCATTGAGGCATCAAGCTCAAAAAGCTGAAACTGTCCTTTGGCAATGCCGGACGCGGATAGAAATCCGGCCAAGACACCCGTCTTTGAAATTATTGCGGCATTGTCGAAATCTGAAAATCTGCAAATTGAGCTTTTTCTGAAATTTGCGGGCTGTGGCCGTGCGGCATCTCCCGGAAGAACTGCCGGAGTGCTTTTCGTATTTTCCTTTGGCACGTAGTCGGGATTTGATGTTTTTACGGAAACAGATCCGGATTTGAGAGATGCGGGATTTATTAGGACAATCCCATTTTCTGTGATTGAGCAGGCACTTGCAGAGCCAGAGTAAAGCTTGGAGTCGTTCGCCGCTATGCCGAATGAAGGAATATCCGCGGCAATCTTGATCCTTGCAAGCCCTCTTCTGTCCGAAGAAATCTCTATGTCAGAATATGGGACATCCTCTCCAGAAAGGCGAGTGATTCTAAATCTCTGGTCGCTCCAAATTGCGCTCTGATTTGCAACCGCGAATAGGATCTTGTCGAATTTCACTGCCGCCGCAGGGGCAAGACCCTTCGAATTGCGGATGATCAGCAATTTATCCTTTATTCCGGACCACGCTTCTGCGCTTTCATCTCCCGGGAGACGGAACGCCAGCAGAATGCAAAGAAAAAAGACTGTCCTTGCCATTCGCATCATACCATTGTTAATGTTTGCTCCGCAGATTCGCATCAAAAGCCCGCCGGATCAAGGTAAGGCAAAGCCTTGGCTTTGCAGGCGACAATGTGCTCCACATATCTGTAAATCTCCGCATAGGCATCCGAATGCCTCTGAAGAAATGAGGAAGGATATTTTTTCATTTCAAGAGATTTTGCGGTGGAGGCGGGATATGTCTTTAGCCTGACGGAATCGCCGAGCACTGCCTTTTGAAGTTTTTGAATGAGTGCGGCGCATGGAACAGGATCGTCTTTGGAATTGAATTTGACAATTTGAACTTGTTTTCCGCTTGAGCTTGTAACATTTGTGTTCGACTTTTTCTTGTCCGGATTCCTGCTGTCTAGAATTTTAGTGATGTATTCCGGGTAGTTTTTCACAAGGTCGTTGTGATGTTCTATCCACTTGGCAAGCTCTGGAACGGGAGTCTCGTCCATTGAAATCGAGGAGTAAGGATCCTTTCCCCAAATGTCAACGACGGCAACGTAGGAGTCGAGCGCCTTTCTGGCATCAGCGATAGCCTTCCCTTCCCCCATAAGAGACTTCAAATTGCCTTCCTTCCAGACAATTGTCTTGTCAAATTTAGACGCAATCTGCCTTGATGTCTCCTGAATCGTGATTACCTGCTCCTTTGAATTCATGCTCAGCTCTGGAACAGGGGAGAAGCAAAATCCGACGAGCTTGTCGCTCGAGTCGGTCAATGCGGCGCCCAGATAATTTTCGGACAATTTTGAGGAAATCTCCAAGATGCCAAGTCCAAGTGCCGTGACCCGCGCTTCTTCGAGGGAATTTTTCTCGGTCTGCAAGTCCGCATGTATTTTCATGGGCATTCCGATGCTGGGATCATGGTTGATCGAAAGAAGCTTGTCCAGCTTCTCATTTACACTTATGCGGGCGATGTCCCTGTCGTCGGCAAGTTCAAATTTAGATACGCTGAGTGCTCTTCCTGACGTGTCGCAGAGTGCCAGATTTTCCAGACCTATCAATGCTGTCACTGAGCAAAACACATAGCTTTTGCCCTCGAATTCCGCCGCAACTGCAATAACGGACGCGCCGTCCTTTGCTGTCGCATTTATGAAGCATTGCTCGTCGCCGTCATCGGAAAATAGCAGAAAAGCAGAAAAAAAGCATAGAATGGAAAAAAACACGGAAATAACACAGGTTTTTCTGCGAGCTACGCCACATATGATACATGTATCTATTATAGGATTCATCATGCCTTGGACGCTAAATCTCCTGAACTGATTATTCAAGCGCATTTTTAAGAATTTCCATTAAAAACACGGAAAAAACACTAATCATTTAGTGTCATAGCCAATTGCAAAAGTCAAAACCGAAGATTTTCTCTAGGCGAAGCTCTTTGGACTGAGCAGATTATTCCCCTGAAATAAAATAGACTTGGATGGAAAAATGGGTGACGAAAGCCTATATTAGCTCCATTCAGCCAAGATGAGCATAATCTGCCTTCAATTCACTCTTGGAAGGGCGATCCATGTCTTTATGCAATGCAATTATCGTTGCTGTTACTTTCATTTCTGGAACTCTTTTTGCACAGGAACAGCTTGCGGAAAAAATAGATCCGTTTGGCTTCCGTTCTAAGGAGGAACGGATGAAATCCCTGAAAAAATATGGGGGAGACGACGCGACTGAGGACGCAGTGCTCAAGGCTTTGCGCTGGCTGAAGTCAACGCAGAACCGCAGCGGTTCATGGGGGGATGGATATGCGCCAGCAATTACAGGATTGGCGCTCCTCGCCTTTCTCGGCCACGGAGAGACACCAAAATCGGAGGAGTTCGGAAAAACGGTCTCATCGGCGATCGAGTTTCTCGCGGCGGCAAGGGCAAAAGAGCGCACTGGCTATTTTGGCGATGGAGCCTACGTTCATGCGATTGCGACCTTCGCAATATGCGAGGCATACGGAATGACAAGAGATCCGAAACTTTACGATCTTATGAACGATGCCGTCTTGAAGATTGTCCAGGGCCAGCGCGATGCCGGAGGCTGGGACTACAATTATGGGAACTCTTCCAGGCGCGATCTCTCCGTCGGAGGCTGGAACATGCAGGCATTGAATGCGGCCAGATCCGCCTCCGCCGACATCCCGGGTCTCCGCGAGGCAATGAAAAAGGCTGTGGACGACATCAAGGCCCACTGGGACAGGAAAAGCGGAATGTTCTCATATTCCAACGACAAATCAGGGAGTCCGACATTGACAGGCGTCGGCACCTTGTGCCTGATCGAGCTGGACGGAACAAGCTCTGCAGAATTCAAAGGAGCCATGAGGTATCTCCGTGCAAATGCCAAGATCGAATGGCGCTCAGGAATGAGCTGGCCTCTCTACACCTGGTATTATCAGACACTCTCTTTTTTCAAATCCGAGGAGAACTGGGAAAAATGGAATCCTCAGATGAAAAAGGTGCTGGTCGCAAATCAGGAGTCCGACGGGCATTGGGAACATCCCGGCGGAGCCTTCGGAATCAATGGCATGGAACTGAAAGTCTATTCCACTGCTCTCTGCACTCTTATGCTTGAAGTCTACTACAGATATTTCAATGTCTCCGTTGAATCTGAACGGAAAAGCGGCAATGCCGGCGCCTCGAATCAGCCCCTGGGAAATCCGGCACCACAAGCAAATAATCAAGAGCCGCAAGATACACCTCAGAAAGCAAATAAAATCTATTTCAAAGGAATACAGCATTGATTGACTCCCTTTTTGTGCTAGCGTAGAGAGTGATTTGCAAACTTCGAAGATTCATATTTTATCAGGATGACATAATGGGGAAAGAATGGTTTTTTCTTAAAAACGGCCTCGAAGTCGGACCGCTGGACAGCCAGTCTCTTATTGATCTTGCAAAAAAAGGCAGGATTGAAACCGAGACTCCGGTCAAGCTTGGGCTGGATGGCAGATGGTACAAGGCGAAAGACGTTGACGGCCTTTTTAAGACAGAGCAGACGCCTCCGCCGGAAACTCCGCGCCAAGAGCAATTTGACGACACAGAAACAGTGTCGAGATCTTCCGTTCTTGACGGTCCGCTTGTCTGCCCGCATTGCTGGCAGCACTTTTCACACGAATCCCTTTTGTACATCGCCAAACACCCTGAACTCAGGGGTGATCCTGTGCTCGGCGACGATGCACAGCAAAGATTCCTCCCCTCACGCTTCACGCCCAAGGGACATGCCCTCGATGCCCGCGGCATGGAAAGCGAAGACATTGCCTGCCCGCGCTGTCATCTTGAAATTCCTGACACGGTCATCAAGCTGGACTCCCTCTATTTTTCGATTGTAGGCGCGCCATCGTCAGGAAAATCATTCTTCATGACTTCAATGATATCAAGGGTGCGCAAGATCCTCTCGAAATTTTTCGAATACAGCTTCATTGATGCGGATCCTGAATTCAATTTTGTGATCAACAACCACGAACAGCTCCTTTTCGCAAACACGAATCCGGACAGCTTCGTCACTCTGATAAAGACGGAACAGCACGGCTCGCTCTTCTCCAACCAGATAACTCTTGACAGAGTCATAACCGACCTGCCCAAGCCAATCGTCTATAAAATCGAGCCGCTTCCAACGCATTCCTCATATCAGAGTTCTTTCAAGGATCTGACTAAAAACATAATTTTCTATGACAACGCCGGAGAGCATTTTCTCCCGGGCCAGGACAGCGTCACCAATCCGGCGACAAAGCATCTTGCTCAATCGGACGGCCTGATTTTCATCTTCGATCCTTCCATAGACGCCGACATGAGGCGCAGATGCGTTTCAGACGATCCGCAATTGAAAGACACCTCGAAAATAGTCAATCAAAGCGTTCTGCTCTCCGAAATGATAGCCAGGATAAGGAAAAACGCCGGACTCAAGCACGGCGACCGATATGCCCATCCTCTTATAATCCTTGTCTCAAAGTGCGATATGTGGGAGTCCCTGCTCTGCGACAAGATAAGGGAGCTCACCCCCTGGCTCTTCGACAAGGAGAAAATGCAGTACTACTTCGACTATGAAACCGTAGCAAACGTCTCATATCACTTGAGAGACATAATGCTCGATATAAAGCCAGACATCGTAAGCGCCGCTGAATCCTTTTCAGACAAGGTATTTTTTCTTCCCGCAACGGCGCTTGGCAAGAGCGCAATTATGAAAGATCCGGCAGGCCCCAAATCAGGCGCAGAACACGGCATAAGTCTAAAGAAGACGAGCAATACGACCGCGGCCAAATCGGACAGGGCATACGGCATAAAGCCTAAGGAAATTTCCCCTGTATGGTGCGAAACTCCATTCCTTCTGATGCTCGCGCTTGGCGGATACATTCCCGCCGCAAGCATGCTTCGCACCAATCCCCTCGAAATAGAAAAATTCGAATTTTCAAAAGGATATGTAAAAATGATAGTTCCGGGATGCCATGACATGCTCAGACTCCCCTCAGTATATTTTGGAAGCACTTTATATCATCCCAAGCTTGGAAAATGGTTCAAGGTCCCCGACAATAGAGAGAAACAAGGAGCCGATTCCCAGGAACTTGACAAGACTTTCTGGGATAAATAGGAATCAACTGTCGAAATGATTTTAACTCCATCGGCATATCTCAGGAGATGATGCCTTAATCATAGGAGAAATTACTATGGCACAAGAGCTTGTATATACCTCGTCTCCGAAAGGAATCAAGGCTGGCAGTTGCGGTTTCTGCACTGTCGCATATACTGAGGGAATGGCGTTCAATCATGCGACACTTCTCGAAGCATACAGCGCATATCTGCCGGTATATCAGGTATTTGACGACAATGCCCATCTAAATCCTGTATCCTTCAGCCACTATCGCTATTCGACTGGCGCAAATACTATTGACATAGTCAGCCGCGTGTGTTATGCCGGACTGGACTACACAAAAAGATCAAACAAGATTGCACACCACATTATCCTTGAACCTGCGGAACTTTCCCAAAGCGGTCCTGCCGATTTCATAAGACTTTTTTCCGACAGCAAATCTTTTATCGAAAGCTGGCATAAAGATCCTGAAATTCTAAAACAGAAAATCTTGAATGAAAAGATACAAAAGATAAAAAGCCTGGCTTCGCCTTTCAGAAAGTCGGACTCATGGAAAAAAGTGGCAGGAAACGAAGCCTGGTCCGCCGTCCTGGCCGATGCCTATCTCCGGGACAAAAACAAGGCTTCCTTTGTCATTTTTGATCCCGAACGCCATTCAGATTCAGACAGACTGAGCCTGATCGAGGAATCACTCATGCTTCTGCCGCCAGAGGATCGCTGGCAGTTAACCTTCAACACATATTTTTCGGCTCTCCCGCAGGGGACCAAATGCGCCTGGAGATTCTGCGTCCGCAATTCCGACGCCCTCAAAGACGCAAGAAGAACTCCTGGAACTGTCGTGATTGATCTCAACAATCTTGACCAGAAGCTCCTTGCCAATATTAAAAACAGCGATCTCATCAATTTTGCACGCAGTGACGAAGATCCACATAAGAAATCGCCAGCTTCCACTTCAAAAACCGACAGACCAAAGAACCAAACACTCAGCCTGGAAGACGAACTCTCCGAAAAGACTGAAGATCTACGTTCGCCTCCTATTGCACCAAAAAAAGATGGCCTGCGAATTCAGCGTCCTAATTACAGTCGGTCTGATTCGTCGTCAAGAAATTATCAGCAAAAGAAGGATTCGACATCTAAATTTCCCTATCCTCAAGTCGCAATCGTCTTGCTAGTGCTCGGGATTTTCTCTGTTGCTGGAATTTTCTACTACAGACAGCAGACAAAAA
>DYRX01000111.1 GCA_020718525.1 Victivallis vadensis | reverse complement strand
GGGACAGGACACTAGATGAGCGACGCGGCAGAAGTCATAAGAGTCATGAAAAAACGGCTTTATCGAACTCAAAGACTGGAGCGCGCACCCAATCTTCATCCTATTTCTGGATAATCCTGTACTTTTTTGCGCTTCCAGGCTATATATTCATGTGAAGCAAACATGGATTGAAAGCTTTTCATCACATGGAAGAATTCGACGCACAAAATGTGATAAAACTGATAAGAAACGGCGGCAAGGACGCCTTTGTCAGCATCGTAGAACATTTCGAGCCCCGCATCAGGGCTTTTGTCGTCCCGAGATGCTATGACCGGCATTCGAGTAGAACTAAATTCATCCAATTGACATAGATGGAGGATGGCAATGAGGAACAGGAATGCGGACGTGATGGACTTCTACAGACAGCTTTCGCTTCTTCTGAAGTCAAATCTGCCCTTGCCGGAAAGTTTGAGACAGCTAGCCTCCAGCTTCAGGAACCGCAGATTCCGGGGCATGCTGGAAAAACTCGCCGCCGACATTTCAGAGGGGAGACCGCTGTCCACCAGCATGAAGCAGTTCCCTGAATACTTCCAGCCCTTCCAGATCAAGATGGTGGAGAGCGGAGAGAAGTCTGGCACATTGTTCGAGATCCTTGCCGAACTTGCCTACAACTCGCACATTGACCATCAGCTTGTCCTGATGGTGAAAGCGTTCGCCGCGTATCCACTTTTTGTAATTGCATTTTCGCTTTCTGTCATGTTCTTCCTCTTCTCCTTCGTCGTTCCCGGCTTCAGGCAGATATTTTCCGAACTGCTAGGCAACTCTATTCTGCCCTCCATCACCAATCTTGTTCTGGACATCTCAGGATTTTATGTCCACTATTTCAATGCAATCCTCGGATTGCTCGTCGTGGGATGGATTTTCCTGCTCTGGATTTTTATCTCAGCGTCCTCGCTTTCGTCGCTTTGCTTCATAAGGCTAATCAGACTGCTCCCCCTCTCAAATATGATATTCGGCAACCTTGCGATGGCTCGGATCTGCTCGATGTGGTCCGTGATGGCCAAGCATAGGACTCCCGTGCATGAAGCGCTCGAAGTCATCTCCGGTCTCCTGGAAATTCCCAGAATCTCCAAGGCTCTCAAAAATGTGTCAAGAAAAAATTTAGAAGGGAGGGCGCTTGCTGAAAGCCTTGCGGAGGAGGACTCAATCTCAGGAATGATCTCCCTCGCAGTCAGAAACAGCCAGGAGAAAGATCTGCCTGACGAACTTGCGACGCTTGCCGACATCTACAAGGACAGGGCGATGTCCTCGATCAGGAATGTCGGGCTGACATGGGAAATCCTCCTCATCTGCATCATGTCAAGCATAGTGGGAACCGTAGTAATAAGCCTTTTCATGCCTCTGATTGCCATCATTGACAAGCTTGGTGCTTGCTAATGAAGATGAGTGAAACAATTTCACTTGGCGAAACTGGAATCCTTTCCATTGCCCAGAGCAAGCTCTTCCTGTCGGGCAGGGAGAATGATCTCGCGTCCGTGCTCGGCTGGGCGGCACAGAGGAATATTCCCTTCGACGAGGCGCTCGCCACAATGATAAATGTGGAAACAGCTCCCCACACACCGCGCCCTGCACCCCTGCCGTCGCCTGATGACTGCCTGCACTCTATTCTGGAACATATCAAGAAGCCTTCCGACCCGATTCCATCACCTTTCCCCACTTTCAAAAAGATCTTCAGAAAAACCATGGATTCGATTAAATTTGTCGTCCTCTGTGGAACAGGCTCATGGAAAGTCCAGCTCGCTTTGACGGTAAAGGATTTAAGGAACGGGAAAACTTTGTCTGAGACGCTCAGGCGGAGAATGTCAAAATATCTTCCTGGATATTATCTTGCCGCCGTCGAAAAGGCGGAAAAGGAAAACATGCTTCCGGAAATTCTGCCTCAACTTGCGGCGAACCTGCGTTTCTCGATGGGAATCCGCGAGAGTTTCAAGGCGTCGGTGACTTATCCGATAATACAGTTTTCTACGTTGATCGTGATCTTCTTCGGCCTGTTCACATTTGTCATCCCCAAATTCGAAAAGATATTCTGCGAACTTCTTGAGGAGACTCCTTTGCCGCCTCTTCTGTCAACTGTGATATGTGCTTCAAATATTTTTATGGAAGGCTTTGCCTCGGTGATTCTCTTTCCCGTTTTCCTGCCGGCAATAATAGCGGGTGAGATTGGTCTCAGTCGAAAATATGACATGATCATTTTCCTGCTGATCGTCCTCCAGGTGCTATTTTTCTTCGCTGTCCCTCTCATATATTTCAGACTTGCACTGCGCATTTTCATGACCGCCTTCAACCCGATAGCCGACTTCGCGTCGTTCCTGCTGATGCAGATCCCTTTCTTTGGAAAGCAGTTGAGAAGGATGGCACTTCTAGAAGTTGCCGGCGCGATGGCGACGCTCACTGGCGCCGGATTCGATGTTGTGGATGCCGCCAGGTGGAATGTGGAAGCCGTCAAAGGGAGATGGATGAAGAGGAAGATTGCGAAGTTCGCATCGTCCGTCGAGGGCGGAGAATACTGGGCCGATGCCTGGGAAGACATGAAGCTGGGCTCAGCGGCGCACGACTGGATCATCCGCAATGCCGCAGTGCGTGAAGAACCTCAGGAAGGATTCAGGATGCTTGCCGAATGGCTTAACGGCGAAATCAATTCTTCAAATCATGTCTTCGTGGTCTTGCTGGAAGCATTCTGCATAATTTTCAACGCATGCTTTGTCGGCACCACATTGTTTGCGATATGGCAGGTGCTATGGACTGTCATTCGTCGTGCGGCAGATTTCTAACCAGAGGTTCCTGCATGAAAAAGCAAGATGAGAAAAAAACAGGAGGAGACGATCCGGTCGCCTTCGTGGATGCAATTCTCTCAGAGGCGGTGGCCGCATCTGCGAGCGACATCTACTGGATACCGGCGGCGGAATCCTGCTCCGTCCGCTTCAGGATAAACGGCATCCAGAAGGAACTGCGACAAGTTCGCGGTTCCGACTTCATCTCGCAATGTTCATCGAGAATCAAGGTGCTCGCAGGAATGCTGACATACATGACGAAGATATCGCAGGACGGCGCCATACGCGGATTTGCGAATTTCCCGGATGCCGAACTCAGGGTCTCTGCGATTCCCACGGTGTACGGAGAAAGGATCAGCATAAGGATTCTGCACGCGTCCGGAGATCCGTCAGACCTCGAAAATCTCGGCTACAGCGACGTGCTCGTCTCGGCGATGCGCCGAATGCTCCAGCCGTCCTGCGGACTAATCATCCTCACCGGACCGACCGGCTCCGGAAAGACCACCGCAATATACGCAATGATACGCGAGCTCCTGCGAAATTCGCAGGATCCGGCTTCAATCATTTCAATAGAAGACCCGATCGAGAAGATCATTCCCGGCATTTCCCAGGTCTCGCTCACGAAGAAACAAGACGAATGGGGCTATGAGGATGCACTGAGGGCTGTCTTGCGGCACGATGTGAAGACAATAGTGATAGGAGAAATACGTGATGTGAATGTTGCAAAGGTCGTCCTGAGCGCCGCGCTCAGCGGGCACCGCGTCATAACAACTCTCCACGCAGGCGATATCCCTTCAGTTTATGCGCGGCTCCTGCACCAGGGCTTCGAACCTTTCCTCGTTGCGTCGGCAATCACCGGAATATTGTCCCAGAGGCTCCTTCCTTCAAAATCAATGGACAGGAGAATCCCAGTTGCGGCATATCTGCTCCCCGATGATCACTGGAGGGACTTCGTTGTGGAAAATCCCGGCCTCGCAGAACTGAGAAGGAAGATACAAAGCTATCCCGGAGCGGACATCCAGCTTAGCGCCGAAAATATGGCAGGCGATGGTCTTATACGCAGAGAGGATCTGATACTGATATGAAAATGAGATATTCAAGCCGTTTCACTATGCTTGAACTAGTCTTCGCCATGGCAATATTCGTTCTGCTGAGCGGATGCTTCTATTCCGTTGCCTCGTCCATGAAAAAATACAGGGACAAGCTCGAGCTCGAGAGCGAGGCGATTTCAGTTCTCGACAATCTGACCCACCGTATCTCATCTGAACGCAATCCCAGCACTGAAAAGGCGTCGCTCATCCTTGCCGATGAATTCAAAAGGAGTCCTCTGGCTCTGAAAGAGGAAATCAAAGCGCGTCTGGAGGAGGACAATGACGGACACATTCTTGCCATAATCAGAAATAAAGATGTCTCAATAGCTGAAATCAGGTTCGGAAAATGAAAATGATGCGAAAAACTTCCAGCATGAAAGTTACGGAAATCAGGCGTTATACCCTGATAGAAATCTTGTGTGCAATGTCAATATTGGCGCTACTGATCAGCATGGTCGGGATCTTTTTCTTTGATGGATCAAGGATATGCAGGGAAGCCATCACCAGAGCCGATGCCGGCACCGAGCTTGCAATCCTCAGAGGAAAATGGCGCAATTTCATAGGCAGATGCCATGATGACATTGTTCTGAAGGACGGCATTCTAGTCTCAGGAAACGCTTCCGCAAGCTTTGCAAACAGCAAATTGACATTGAGCTCGGAGAATGAAAAGACGGAAATTCCGCTCCCTGAAAAGACAAGGGTGCTGATCAGCGTAGAGAAGAACGAGGGGCTGGCGGATTGCATTGTCCTAAGCATTGCTTTTCCGGACGGCAGACAGAGGAGGATCGTTGCCTGCAATGAGAACTTGTAGAAAAGACGAGAACGGATATGCCACAATACTGGTGATTGTTTCAGCGGCACTGCTCTTTTCCCTGCTTGCGATAGCGCTTAACGGCTACGTGTCATGGCACAGGATAAACGTTAGGGAACTGAAGAAGGTGCAGAAGTCGGCCAGTAAAATCATAGTCCATCCGCAAGCGGACCTGTGAGCGAGCGCATCTGAAAATCTGACATTTTTCTTTACTTCGTGTGCTTTGTGTCTTCGTGTGAGATAATATTCATATCGAATAAGAATCATCCAAGTAGGTTTCTGCCTGCGGTTGCACAGAGAATTATAATTGCAGTCTCGCAGATTTCCGATTGGGCGCCGAGGGTGTCTCCTGTGATTCCGCCGAGGCGCCGCAGGCAGAAGAAGCTGAAGAGAAGTCCCAGGATAATTCCTGCAAGAATGCATGCGCCGGTCATCTGGATTCCTTTCAGGATGAAGAATCCCGGCAGAATGGCTATGATCGTTGAAGCCACGGCTCCCACAATTTGCTTCCTGTTTGAGAAGAGATTTGCCAGACCGCTTTTCCGGGCGCAGGGGAAGATTGCCAGCGAGACGGCCATCGCATTCCTGGATACGCATGGAGCCAGGATAATGGCGGTGACTGCAAGTTTGGGAGTCAGCGATGAAAGCGCGGCACATTTGATCAGAATAACAAAGACAAGAGCCAAAGTTCCCATTGTTCCGATCCGGCTGTCCTTCATGATTTCCAAGGCTTTCTCGCGTGGGCGATGGCTCAAAATTCCGTCGGCGCTGTCGGCGAGTCCGTCCAGGTGAAGTCCGCCTGAGGCAAGAGCCAGACCAAAAACAGCGAATGCGGATGCAAAGAAAGCCCCCATTTGCAATTGCTCCGCCGCAAGATAGAAGAGAGCGGAGAAAGCTCCGACAACAACGCCTGCAAGCGAAAAGAATGCGCTAGAGCCTGCAAGAGACTTTTCATCTGTTTTGAACGGGATTGGAAAAATTGTAAGGAATTGCAGAGCGGCAAAGAGGGGCTTGATCATTTTCTGACTATTCCCGCTTTTTCCCAGGTCGCCATTTCGTTGATTATGCGCATTGACGCCTCGACGAAATGCATCGCCAGCGCCGCGCCACTTCCCTCTCCAAGGCGCAAATCAAGCGAAAGCAGGGCTTTCTTGCCAAGTTTTGCGAGGGCGTGCTGGTGTCCCCTCTCGACGCTTTGGTGGGAAGCTATAATATAGTCTGCGGAAGATGGGGATATCTCGTGTGCGACGAGAGCGCCTGCCGTCGAAATGAATCCGTCAATTATAACAGGGATGCGAAGGCTTGCGGCTCCTAGTATGAATCCTGCAATCGCCCCGATTTCGAAGCCTCCGACTTTTGCCAGGACGTCGAGAGGATCGTTTTTGTCAGGCTTGTTCAAGTCAATGGCTTTCTCTACGATCTCAGCTTTCTTCAAGCGTCCCTCCTCGTCGAGCCCCGCTCCTCTGCAAGTTACAAGGTTTGGCGGAATGGAGCAGAGGACAGAGACAATCGCACTGCTTGGAGTGGTGTTGCCAATTCCCATTTCTCCGGTTGCGAGAAGGTCGCTGTCCGAGGAGGACTCAAGTGCAAGCTCAATGCCCGCCTCGATGCTCCGCCGCGCCTGCTCTCTTGACATTGCCGGACCTTCGAGCATGTTATTAGTGCCGTTTGCAATGTGCTTGTCTATGACCAGATTTTTTTTGAATAGCTCGCTGAGATCACCTGCGACGCCGATGTCGGCTATTCTGACTTTCGCCCCCGACTGACGGGCGAGAACATTTATTCCGGCTCCGGCAATCTCTGCAAAATTTCTGATCATCAGCATCGTGACCGCTTGCGGATATGGGCTGACTCCCGCGTTTGCCACGCCGTGGTCTCCAGCCATTATGACAACAGTGCGCCTGTCCAGCGGGGGGTTGAGGGATCTTGTCATTCCAGCGATGTCAACGGCAAGATCGAGAAGTCTTCCCAGCGCCCAGGGGGGCATGGTAAGATCCAGAATTCTTTCTTTTGCCTTCTCACGCCAAGTCTGATCCGACGGCAAGATGCCGGAAACAGTTTTTTCAATCAGAGACATTTTGCTCTCGTGCGATCAGTTGAGCATCTCTTCGAGTCTTTTAGCGTTCTGCGCCCAGAAGGATTCCTTCTTTTCCGGATCGAGCTTCTTGACGAATTCGAGAGAAGACAAGGCATCTTCTTTCTTTGAGAGCTTGGCAAATATTCTTGCCGCGGAGTACGCTGATTCGGCACGGACTTCTTCAGAGCTTCCAGGAATCAGGGAGAGTTCCTTGAATTTGCCAGCGGCTTCTGACTCTTTTCCCTCTATTTCCAGCAGATATGCAATGTTGAGACGGGCTCTTGATGACAGCTCCGCCACATTTGATTTGGAAAGAGTATTGAAGATCTCGCCGCATTCCGCGTACTTCTTTTCATCGAACAGCAGTTTTGCAAGACGCATCCTGGCAAAGTCGCTCGCAGGACTGCGCGGGTATTTTGCTACTATAGATTTGATTTCCTCCACAGTGGAGGCGCGGCAGATTTCAGCCGCGATCTTTCTTTCGTTGAGGCGGTTGAAGTAGCTCACAAGCAGATAGACCGAAAGGACTAGAAGACCCGCGATGCAGATCTGGACGATCTTCTTCCAGTGCCCCACATAGAAATTTTCGAACTTGGACATCTCGTCATAGGCGGCATCGCAGACATTTTCTTCTTCATGCTTCTTGCTCATTTTCAAAATCCTTTGTCTTAATTGTCTAAATTGCTTCAAACAGGAGAAAAACCGAAAACAGGAAGCTGGAATTCTAGCTCAAAGAGGCGGGAATTCAAGTCCTCATTTCTTTTTTTGGGGAGAGCTTTCAAGGCTATTCTTCCCCTTTATGACGCCATATTGAAGGACTGAAACTATGCCCAGTATCACGAAGGCCTGGATGAGGCAGACGCTCGCAGTCATCATGTTTCCCCATAGCAGAGGAAGGACGCTCAGCCCGGTTGCAAGCGTCATGAGATGGATCACAAACACTGCAGATTTCTTAGTAAGCCCCATTTTCACGAAGCGGTGCGAGAGATGGTTGTGGTCGCCGATGTAGAAAGGCTTGCCAAGCTTCCATCTTATCACCACGACGGAGCAGAGATCAAAGAGGGGTATCGCAAGAATGAAGAGAGGGATGAGGATAGAAAATTTTGTCTGGGCAAGATCTGGCTTGTAGAAAGTGACAAGACATCCGAGCACCGCCAGGTTGTATCCGACAAGATGGCTTCCGGAATCTCCCATGAAAATTGCGGCGGGGCTGTGGTTGAAGAACCAGAAGCCGAATGCGGCACCCGCCATTGTAGCACCAAAGACGGCGACAAAATGCTGTGAATTTATCGCCGCCGAAACTGCGAAAAGGCTGTAGGCTATCGCCGCAACGCCTATTGCCAGTCCGTCCATGTTGTCAAAAAAGTTCATTGCGTTCATCAGCACCACGATCCAAAGCACCGAGACCACCCAGGAAAGCCAGGGGAGAGACTGAAAGACGGATATTTTCGCTCCGCCCCAGGTGACGGCGATAAGGGCAATCGCCACCTGCCCGGAAAACTTGGCCTTTGCAGACATGTTGTGAATGTCGTCAAAAAGCCCGAAGAGCATGATCAGAACGGCTCCCAGGCAGAGGAAGACAAGCTCGCTTGAGACATTCAATATGCCTGGCAGGTTCGACATGACGCTTTTGTCGAAATGTCCGCCTGCAAGCGATGACTTGCTCAATAAAAGACCGATGACTATTGTCAAAAGCCAGGATGCGCAAATCGCAGGTCCTCCCAGGAGCGGAGTTGACTGCTTATGGCGTTTGTGCTCCTGGACGGAAGGATGATCCAGGATGTTCATGCGAATGGCTACAAATCTGAAGACAGGCGTGAAAACCAGTGCAGACGCCAGCGCCGTGAAAAAGGAAAGGACATATACATTCCACCAGCTCATGTGAATGCTTCAGCCCAGGTTATAGGGTTAGACTTGACCGAGCCTCCAATCGCGGCGGAGTCTGGCGAGAATATTTCGCCACAAATATAATTGCTCCGCCTATTGGGCATTTTCAGGCGGATTCTCAAGGTCACCGCTCTGTTTTTCAATTTCGACGACCTTAGCGACATCTGTTATGGTGTCTCCATTGTTGAGCCTGATGATCCTCACTCCGACCGACGCGCGCCCGACCGTCCTTATCTCGTCGGCCTTGATGCGCACCATCTGCCCCTCTTTTGTGAGTATGAGAATCTCGTCATTGGGAGCTATAAGAAGAGTGTTGACAACGCTTTCGCCAGTCCTGAGCCTGATGTTGGTGACCCCCTTCGCCCCGCGCCTTGTCTTTCTGTATGTGCTCACATAACTGCGCTTGCCCATTCCTCCGTCGCTGACGACAAGGAGCTCTGGACCGCCCTTCGCGATCGCCTCCTCCTCGCTCTCAACCTCCTCAAGGGTGTCAACCACTTCCATGCTGACTATGTGGTCTCCGGCGAGCTTGAAGCGCATCCCGGTCACGCCCATTGCGCCTCGTCCCATCGGCCTGATTTCACTTTCAGAAAATCTGCAAGCCATTCCCTGGGCGCTTGAGAGGACGATCTCCTTGGTTCCGTCCGTGACCGCCGCTCCGACAAGATCGTCTCCGTCTTCTATTGTGAGAGCGCGGATGCCGGTTCTGCGAAGATTCTTGAATTCTGACAAACGGGTCTTTTTTATCACGCCGTTGCGGGTTGTCATTACCAGGAAAAAATTTTCGTTTTCAACGTCGTCTTTGCGGGTTGTGAGCATGGTTCTGATCTTCTCGCCAGGCTCGACTTTGATCATGTTTACAATCGCCTTGCCCTTGCTTGTCCTGGTGCCTTCGGGAATTTCATAGACATTGAGCCAGTACATGAATCCTTTTTCAGTGAAGAAAAAGATCAGGTCGTGGCTGTCCGCGTTGAAAAGATGCTCCACAAAGTCTTCATCCTTTGTCTCCATCCCCTTGATGCCTTTTCCGCCGCGGTGCTGGGCATCATAGATGTCCGCCCTGACACGCTTGATGTAGCCGGTCTTGCTGACGGTTATCACGCAGGAATGCCGCTCTATCAGATCGGCGATGTTGAGATCGCGGTCGTCGAGCGTTATTTCCGTCCTTCTCTCGTCTCCATATTTGTCCCTCACTTCAAGGAGTTCGTCCTTGATCACGCCGAAGAGCTTCTTCCTGTCGGCAAGAAGAGAGCGGAAATACTCGATCCGAAGCTGGATCTCTTCGTACTCCTTCTGAAGATCCTCGATTGCAAGTCCGGTAAGCTGGTGCAGACGCATCTCGAGTATCGCGTCGGCCTGCCTCTGGCTCAAGCCAAAGCGCAGAATGAGCGCCTTTCCCGCCTCGTCCTTCGTCCTGCTCTCGCGAATTATCTTTACGACTTCGTCAATGTTTTTGACCGCGATTAGCAAGCCTTCGAGTATGTGTGCCCTGGCAAGAGCCTTCTCGAGCTCGAACTTGGTTCTTCTTGTGACAATCTCCTCGCGGTGATCAATGTACGCCATCAGTATCTGCTTGAGGTTCAGCACTTTGGGGCGTTTCTTGTCAACGACCAGCAATATCGAGCCAAATGTCGTCTCAAGCTGGGTATGGGCATAAAGCTGATTCAGCACGATTGAAGCCATCGCGCCCTTTTTGATTTCAATGACGATCCTTATGCCGACACGACTGCTTGTCTCGTCGCGCAAGGCCGAAACGCCTGCAATCTTCTTGTCGTTGACAAGCTCGCCGATCTTTTCCATAAGGGTCTCCTTGTTGACCGCATATGGGATTTCAGTGATCAAAATATGCTCGCGCCCGTCCTTCTCGATTATCTGGGACTTCGCCTTGATCCTGATCGAGCCCCTGCCTGTCTCGTAAAGATTGCGGATCTCGTTCACTCCGCATATTGTGGCGCCTGTCGGGAAGTCTGGTCCTTTCACGTGTACCATCAGATCCTGGACTGTAGCTGTCGGATTGTCGAGCAGGACAACGGTCGCGTCAATGATCTCCCTGAGATTGTGCGGGGGAATGTTGGTCGCCATTCCGACACCGATGCCAGTTGTTCCGTTCACCAGCAAATTAGGGAAGCTCGATGTGAGAACTTCGGGCTCCATAGTTGATTCGTCAAAGGTCGGAAGCATGTTGACCGTGTCTTTTTCGATGTCGCGCAGAAGCTCCTCGGCAATCCTCTCAAGGCGGCACTCGGTGTATCGGTATGCGGCGGGAGGATCTCCGTCAATGCTTCCGAAATTTCCCTGACCGTCAATCAGCGGCATCCTCATGGAAAAGTCCTGCGCCATTCTTACAAGAGTGTCGTAAACCGAGACGTCTCCATGCGGATGGTAGTTGCCGATGACTTCTCCAACGACTTTAGCGCATTTAGTGAAGCTATGGGACTTTGTAAGCCCCAGCTTGTGCATCGCAAAAAGGATTCTTCTGTTTGCCGGCTTGAGCCCGTCTCTCACGTCCGGTATGGCTCTGCCGACGTTCACACTGAGGGAATACTGAAGATATGCTGTGTGCATTATGTCTTCAATATTTACAGGATGATCGTTTCTGGAAATCTGACTGATGCTGTTCTCTTCTTCGCTCATTGTTCCGCCTGACTGCTATGCTTTTTCTTTTTTCGCACGAGAAACTGTAAAAATAGCCACAAAAACAGAAAATTCAAGTCTGAAATGCCCTTTTATGCCTTGAACAATCGGGATCCAATCAATTTTTTATGAGCAAAAGACGTTACATGCGATCAAGGCATCGGATCAGCTCAAGACATCCGCATTGGAGTTTTTGCCATTAAGGGACTGTTGCAAAATAACATTGGCATTTGCCGCCAAGGATTTTGAGCTGATTTGTCTGACATGCAGGAGGGGGATGTCGAGACATGCAAGGACTGAATGGCGGGAAAAGCGGCCAAAAGACTGCCGGCCATCCGGGGCACGGCGGCATATTATCGCTTTCGGCGTCATTCTGTCGCCAGCGGTCTGATTCTTTCTGATTTCGGCGATATGGGAATTTCTATTTCA
>DYRX01000423.1 GCA_020718525.1 Victivallis vadensis | reverse complement strand
GATTCGGAAAATGGATCGGCTGTCTGGAAAATGTCGTAAAACATTTCCCACAGGAATCAGCGACTGATTCCTGATATAGTTTTTCAAGGAAAATAAATTCACAATTTGAATTTATTAAAATGAAAAACTATAGCGAGTGGAATGATTGGTTACCTCCTGATTCAAGTGATCCCATTTGGTTTTCACATGGTAACTGGATACAGAGGAACATATATGCCGAATGACCAAGTTTTCAAATGTCCTTCAGATAATTTTAATAAAATGGTATTTGAAAGATGCTGGGTCTTGATCAGATGAATTGCGGCAGGGGGAACTGCGAGCTCAGCATTCCGACTTCCGCCGCAATGCGGGAAAGAGCCTTCTCGTCGTTCTTGTTCAGGACCGCCTCCTCGATCCACGCCGCTATCTTGGACATTTCCGCCTCCTTCATGCCCCTGGTCGTGACTGCAGGCGTCCCGATCCTTATTCCGCTTGTGACAAAGGGCTTTTCCGTGTCAAACGGGATCATGTTCTTATTGACAGTGATCGCGGCCTTGTCGAGGACAGCCGCCGTCTCCTTGCCTGTGCTTCCCTTCGGACGCAGATCAACAAGCATGAGATGGTTGTCCGTCCCGCCGGAAACGATCCTGAACCCGTGTCTGGCAAGCTCCATCGCCAGGAAGGACGCATTCGCCCTGGTCTGACGCTGATACTGTTTGAATTCCTCCGACATCGCCTCCTTGAAGCAGATTGCCTTGGCGGCTATCGTGTGCATCATGGGCCCACCCTGCAGTCCCGGGAAGAGCTTCGAATTGATCGCCTTGATATGCTCCTCCTTGCAAAGGATGAGACCCGAGCGCGGTCCTCTCAATGTCTTGTGTGTCGTGCTGGTGACGACGTCCGCATATGGAACCGGGCTGGGATGCTCTCCCGCCGCCACAAGCCCCGCGATATGCGCCATGTCAACGACAAGCTTTGCGGAGACGGAATCCGCGATTTCCCTGAATTTCTTGAAGTCAATCGTCCTCGGATAGGCGCTTGCTCCGACCATGATCATCTTTGGCGACGATTCTTTTGCGAGTTTCGCAATCTCTTCGTAGTCAAGAGTTTCTGTCTTTTGAGAAACTCCGTAGGAAATTATCTTGTAGAGCATTCCGCTGAAATTCATCGGGTGTCCGTGTGTGAGATGTCCGCCATGTGAGAGATCCATAGCCAATACGGAGTCGCCTGGATTGATCAGCGCGAAATATGCCGCCATGTTCGCCTGGCTTCCAGAGTGTGGCTGGACGTTCGCCGCCTCGGCGCCGAAAAGCTTGCATGCTCTTGATATTGCAAGACTCTCGACTTCGTCAACGAACTCGCATCCATTGTAGTAGCGTTTTGCCGGATAGCCTTCAGCATATTTGTTTGTGAGAACCGTCCCCTGGGCCGCCCTCACGGCACAGCTTGCGAAGTTTTCCGAAGCAATGAGCTCGAGCCCGTTGTTCTGTCTCCGCTTCTCCGAATCAAGAAATCCGGCAATCTCCGGATCGCAATGGCGGATCGCCGCGATCTCGTCGTATGAATTCACTTCAATCTTTTCAAGCCTCCTCAGATGTCTCGGGGAATTGCTGAATGGAGTGGACAGCCAGGCGGAGATTATCTTTCTGATTCCTGCGTAGTCGGTGTAGTCCCCTGCCAGAATCAGCAAGTTGGAGCAGTTGTGGTCGCGCGATGCCTTTGCAACCTTCTCGTCGTATGCGACGACCGCCCTGACATTGTGGAACCTGTTCGCGTTTATGGACATGCCAACGCCGGAACGGCAGATCAGAATTCCAACGTCGAGCTTGCCGCTTGACAGATCGAACGCCAGACCGCCAGCAAAATCCGAGTAGTCGTCCTCCGGATCCAGCCTGCATGGACCGTAGTCGGAAACCTGCATGCTCTCGGCTTTCAGATCGGCGACAAGCCTGTTTTTTATTTCAAAACCGCCGTGGTCAGACGCAATTCCCAGCTTCGCGCACTTCGAGTTGAAATCGCTGATGTAGCTCATTTTTCCGCCCGTCCTAGATTCATGGTTTAAAATTGTTCAGTTTGCGTTTGGGAAAATACCCTTTTTATGCCAAAAGTCAATTTGAAGATGGCATCAAATTTCCGGGCATCATTGCCAGTCTGCATTTTAGGCAGATGAAATCTTGACATTTCCATCTTATGACGCTCTGTGGTGCCCGCACATGATGCATTCCGGTCAAGCCTGCCAAGATATATACGGTACTGCTCCTGGGTTTGAGGCCATGGACAATGGAATCAGGCGCTTGCATCAGAGACAATCCCGCATATTGTAAACCACGGCATCCAATACGGCTATGACATTTTAGGGAGACAGTTTGGCATTTAATGATTAGAGAGCCAATTGCAAAAGTCAAAACCGAAGCCGATGAAGGATATTATGAAATTCAGACGAACTGCAAAACCG
>DYRX01000110.1 GCA_020718525.1 Victivallis vadensis | reverse complement strand
TGCACCCTGAAGGGGTGCAACAACATTGGTAATTGGAAATAATTTATTATTCAAGTGTATTACTATTAGCATTTAAGAGACAGGACACTAGATTGCTTGTGTGGAAGGACTTCCACCGAGGAAATCTAGCCGAAAAATATATACAAAAGGTGAAACTCATGGCTAAATACATTGGAGTTCTTACAAGCGGAGGGGACTGCCCTGGCCTGAACGCAGCAATAAGAGGACTCGGCAAGGCGGCGCAAGACTCTTTGGGCATGTCCCTCGTCGGATTCAGGGATGGATTCCGCGGACTCGTCTTCGACAAGACCGAATCCTTTGAAAGCGCCGATCTTTCTGGCATAATCTCCCTGGGCGCTGGCATAGCCGGAGGTGCCGATGTCATACTCATTCCGGAAATCCCCTACGATCTGGGCAAGGTGGCGGACTCCATCAACAGGCGGACACGCAAAGGGAAAAGATTCAGCATTGTCGCCGTCGCCGAAGGCTCCATGAGACTGCAAGACTCTGAAAAAATCGAGAAGCTCTTGAAAAAGAAGGAGAAGTCCGAGTCCGCCGCCGAAAAAACACGCATTGGAACAGCATGCGCAGAATTCATAAAGAAAGGATGCTTTGGCGTAATGGCGGCAGTGAAAGGCGAATCAATATTTTCCCGTTCCTTCCACGGACGACATTCATGTCGCCCCTCGGTCGGAACAAAAAAATCCAATCCCAAATCTTGCTCGTCAAAATGTGAATTTTCAGCCTAAATGAGTATAAATGGCTTATGACGGAACAGGAAACTGACGGAGGCGCTGACAGATGATTTCCGGGACTTCTTTTTTCAGCGGAATCAAGCTATTGACTTTGATAAAATTGCCATGACAAGGGCAAGCCCCTCGCTGGCAAATAGATTCCCGTTATTTTGCCAAAGGAAATCCGTCGTAAAATAGGATCATGCGTGCTGAAGGCACGCTGTTCCCAGCACCGTCCCCTACAGGATGCAAAGGTGAATCTGTCACGGATTCAGGAGAATGCCTTTCGGCTCCATCGAGGGATATGTCCTGATTTCAATCGCTCTTCCAAGCTTGTCCGCAGAGATTTTTTCCTCTGCACTGATTTCAATGGAATATTCCTTCCCCGGACGCAGAGGGAAAAAATTGTCCGAAAGAGCCGTTTTGAAATCGGGGATTCTTATCGAGATCCATGGGCTTGGACGCATTGCCTTCAATTTCAGATGGAAGAGCTTCTCATCTTGCTTTTCGAGGGAGCATTTCAAATCAGGCGTCTGAAACGGAATGAGTCGGGGGCGCGAAAAAAGCACGAGATTTTCGTATATCGGGGGCAGACTGCCTGCAAGATCTTCATCTGGCTCGAAGACGAGAAAGCAGGAAAGTTCGCACGGATCCGCGCATTTTTGCCTTCCAGCCTCGAAATCGGCGACTTTGCTGACGGAGATGCCGGAAACTGCGATTTTCCATTTTTCCTCCAGGACAAGCCTCCCTGCCGTGTCATATGCCATTGCAGATACTGAGCCGCGGACATCCTTTGCGAGATCGTTGTTGAGGAATATGGAAATTGAATGATCCACCGGATTTTCGAGTCCGGAAATCAGTATTGGAGAAAAGAAGCGGCGGGCAAAATAGTGAGCGGCCTTCCAGCGGCCAAAGCTGTCAATGGACGACCAGGTCTGGGCAGGCCAGCAGTCGTTCAACTGCCAATATGTCGTGCCGGCACAGCGTGGCCAGCTTCTGCGCCAGTGCTCTATCCCGATTTTCAAGCCCATTCCGTGGGCGATCTGCGACAGAAGGCAGATCGTCTCAAAATCATCTGAATCGCCGAAAAAGTCGCGGGCTCTCAGAAGCACCCTCTGGTTGCCAGGACCACTGCGTTGTCTTTTCACGAGCACTTCGCCGTCGAACTTTCTGTCTTCCTCCGTCGTGAAAGACCTGATCGTGGCAATGTCCGGAAACGACTGGTATCCAAACTCGCTTATGAAGCGGTGCGCGTAGTTGCGGTAGTTTTCGAACGGAGCCTCGGTGAACCAGATTTCCCACAAATGGCAGTCTCCGCTTTTTGGGGACGCCTGATTTTTCCGTTCTTCAGGAGCGGAGTGCGGGCTTCCAGGAATGTATGCGGTCTGCGGATCCGCTATCATGAGAGCCGAAGGGATCAGCCTTTCAAAAAGCGCGAAATACGAGTTCCAGGAAAGCTTCTTGTCCGACCAATCGTCCTCGCAAAATCCCATTTCGAGCTCGTTGTTTCCGCACCAGCATGCGAGGCAGGCATGCTGCCTTATGCGGCGCGCATTGTCGAGGACTTCATGAAAGACCTCGTCCATGAATTCGGCGTCCCAGGTGGGGTATGCGCCACAGCCGAACATCATGTCCTGCCAGACGCAGATACCGAGTTCGTCGCATATGCCGTAGAAATCGTCCCCCTCGAAATATCCCCCGCCCCAGACTCTCATCATGTTCATGTTCGCCGCCTTCGCGTCGCCCAGCAGGCGCCTGCATCTCTCCTCATGCCTGAGCGAGGACGGATATTGATCTATTGGAATCCAATTTGAGCCCTTTGCAAAGAATCTCCTGCCGTTCGCCTCGAAGACAAAAGACGTCCCATGTGCATCTGGCTCTCTGATCAGGCGCAAGCTTCTGATTCCTATGCGCTTATGCATTGAATCCAAGCTTTTTCCATTTGCGTCGAAAAGCTCCAGCGCGAGATCGTAGAGAGCCTGCTCTCCCATGCCGTTCGGCCACCAGAGCCTCGGACCTTTCAGCTCGACAGAAAATGTTTTTTCGGCATAAAACGTTTCCGACGAAAGAGAGGCGACAATATTTCCTTCAAATCTCAACGAAAGCGAAGCCTTCACGTCCAACGGAAAGTCAGTCTTCAGCGAGATCTCAAGAAACGCGGAGGAATAGTCCGCTGAAAATTTCTGGAAGATCTCGCAGTCGGCGATCCGTGCGCCTGACCATGCCAGCAAAGATATTGGACGCCATATTCCCGCAGACGGAGTCATCGGTCCCCAGTCCCATCCGAACTGGCATGACTGCTTGCGGATATAGCCCCTGCCAGTGTAGCCCCAGTGCGTGACCGGGCGATTTGGGTCTGCATCCCAGGCGTTCGTGTCCTCGTTCCAGGCGGGAAGATGGCGCTCCCTCGTCTTTTCCCTCATCAGCGGCAGTGGCGAGCGGAAAAGAATCCGGATCCTGTTCTTTCCCAAGAGCAGTAAGTGCCTGACCTTGAACTCGTAGTGCCGGAACATGTTTTTGGTCGAGGCGACAAAATGATCGTTCACGAATATTTCAGAAAGCGTGTCAAGCCCCTCGCAAAGCAGAGACAGATGCTCATGACGCATAATATCATCATCAAGCTCGAAGTCCCGCTCGTAGATCCAGTCTTTTTCTCCAACCCACAATGCGTCGTACTCGTTCAGACGATAATTGATGTCGGGGATAGTCCCGGACGCCAGCAAGGCATCATGCACCGACCCCGGAACCGGAGCGCAAACATGAAAGTCCGGAGCGTCAATGCGCGATAAATCCCATTCGCCGCCAAGTTCAAGCCTGATCATAATTCTGCTCCCTTTGTATGCTCCTTTGTATGTTTATTGGGCGAACACGTCCACTCATTCAGCGAAAAACTGCAATATTTCGCATTCATGAGCGCAAAACTCTATGTATGGCATGCAACAAATGCAAATCTGCAATGCAAAAAATCGGAGTGAATGGCCGCACGTAATATAGCTTCGATTTAATATTTGGCCAGTGATACAATTAAAGACCGGATGTAACACAGAGCCGTTTTCCCTGCTGTTTTTCTTGTTTCCCAAATAAATTTAATTAATTTGAAGCGATTTTTGGTTTGAATGACGCAAGGCTTGGTGTTATACTAAGCGCGCTTTGGGAGTTTGCATTGCATTGTATCAACAAAAAAAAAGGGTGCTCAAATGCCGGATGACAAGAAGCCTGTGAAAACTGGTGAGTCCGAGCTTCTCAAGAGGCTCGAACAGCTTGAGGCGGACATTCACGAAGTCGAAAAGGCCCGACATCAGCAGACTGTAATTGCTCGTGTTGGTCTACTGCTCATCATTTTGGCGATTGCCTTCTTCGCCTTCCAGCTCTGGAAATTTTCAAAGGTAGTGACCAGCGACGAGTATGTCGCGGATCTAAGCGGTTCCATCGAAAAGCATATGATGGACATGATGGCGAACGACGACAATCTGAAAAAGTTGAGAACTGATATAACCGAGAGAATAATCCCGGAGGTCAGCAAGCAGGTGATGGAGCGCATGCAGAAGGAGCTTCCCATCTTCAAGGAAAAGGGCGAAAAAATCCTTGCCAACATCAAAACGCACTTGGAAAACAACATACAAGTCAAATTGACTGCCGAGCTGGAGTCGGCCATTAAGGATGTCGAAGCTGAAATATTGAAGAACTATCCGGACATCTCTCCGGAAAAGCTTGATGCCGTCTTCAAGAAAACAGAGTCTGTCTTCATCGAGAACATAACAGACATGCTTGAAAAAAAGGTGGAGCTTGTCTATGAAGATCTCGACGAGATGGAAAAGACAATCAACAAGTTTTCCAAGATCGCCGAGGAGGCAAAGCTCGGAGAGAAGGAGATGGAAATGGTGAAGCTAGATTTCGTGGAAAACCTCCTCGAAATCGCGATATATCATGTCAACCCCGACAAGGGCGAGCTTCCTGCAGAATTTGTGCAGAGAACGGAGAAAAACAAGCCCGCGCCAAAACCAGTGAAGGCGGCGCCGGCACCCAGCGCGCCCGTAAATCCGCCCGCGCCAGCTCCTGTTAAAACTAAAATCGAAGGAGGTGTGAAATGAACGAATTGGAAGCAAAAATACAGGCTCTGTCCCTCGAAATCGCCAGCCGCAAAGAGAAGGCAATATCGAGAGCGAGGACGATGGCCGTCGTATATGGCGTTCTTGTCATCATAGTTTTTTGCTACACGCTTTATGTCGCAAGATACATTCAGCAGATGGCAACCCCTGAGACTGTCTCCTCCATGCTCACATCTCAAGTCAGCGCTTTCATTCCGGACATCCATGCAAAGCTGTCTGGATATGTGGAGAAAGAAGCTCCAGCCATGACACAGAAAATAATTGACATGGCGCATGAGCAGGTTCCAGAGATCGAAAAGAAAGTACAGACCTTCGTGGATGAGCAGACGACTTTCTTCATTTCGGACGTAAGAAAAGAGCTTATGCCGGATTTTGTTGAAGTACTCAAATCGCATTCGAAGGAAATATCGGAAAATTCCAAGGTCCTCACCGACGAAGTCGCCGCCCAGGAACTTGTGAAAACTATCACAGGCGAACTCGACAAGGAAATCAACTACAACATACTTGGAGACGAGTTTTTCGGGAAATTCCATGAACTGCGCAAGGAACTTGACACGCTCGCTACCAAACCTGTGAACGAGATGAGCAGGAAACAGCTCGCTGAAAGAAATGCGATCGTCAATTGGTATCACATCATCAAGAGCGGACAATCCATCAACAGCGTCCTCGGATGCTATCTCAGCAGTGTGGGCTTCACGTTCCAGTCCCTTACGGACGGCACCTTCTTTTTGGAAGGCACAAAACCTGGGGAAATCATCGAAATGGAAGCTCAGGAAGAGGGAAAAGTCGAATAAGCTTTCAGATTTTTCAGTCTGACTAAATCAAAAGGGCGGAGTCAATCTCCGCCCTTTGTTTTTTTAGAATTTAGAATTCTAATTGCCGCGCACGCCGCACCAAAGCCGTTGTCAATGTTCACAACGCATATTCCTGAGGCGCAGGAGTTCAGCATCGCGAGCAGAGCCGCTATGCCGTTCATGGAAGAGCCGTAGCCGACACTCGTCGGAACGGCAATGACAGGACAGGCGACAAGCCCTCCGATGACGCTTGGAAGCGCGCCCTCCATCCCGGCAACTGCAATGACGACATCCGCCCTGCGCATGCAGTCAAGTTTTGACAATGTCCTGTGAATGCCCGCTACTCCGATGTCAGATGCGAGCTCGGTTCTGCATCCGCAGAACTCGGCGGTGAGCTTCGCTTCGAGTGCGACTGGAAGATCTGTTGTTCCGGCAGAGGCGATATAGATCAGGCCTGGAATTTTCCGTTTTTTCCAATTTCTGCCGATCCGCAGAATTCTGGCTGTCTGATCGTATTCCGAGTCTTTGCGGATTTCGCAGATCCGGGAGGCTGTTTCGGGAGCGAGCCTGCTTATGAGGACGTCTTCGCCGCGCGCGAGCATCCTGTCGCAGATCTGCTCCAGCTGGGACAGGCTTTTACCTTCGCCATAGATGAATTCAGGAAAGCCGCATCGGCTCCTGCGTTCGAAGTCGAGCTCGAAACTGGGTTCTTCAGTCCTGCTGTTTTTTTTCATCTGGCAAAAGGCGGGTGATGGTTCTTGACTCGGCATAGTCGCTGAAATCCCCGTCTTCAGAAGTCGTAAAATGCTTGGTTTCAACGACCTTGGCTTCAATTTTGCCTTCCTTGAAGTTGAAATACATTGTCTCGCTTGCAAAACTCGCAACCCGCAATGTCATAGTCCTGAAGAAGGCTCCGATCGTCTCCTTCTTGAAGCATTTAACTTTGGAAACTATTACAGCGCAAGGATTTCCATTTATTTCCACAAATCCCTCCAGCTTGCAGTCGGCCTTTATGCTGTCGGGCTCGGTGCTTTCCCTGCTCACCCAGAAGGACTCCAGGCTGGTGTGGATGGTTTCATGGTACGACCACTTGTCTCCGACCGAGACTTTTCCTTCTGGAAAAATCGGATCCCGCGTCCAAGCCTCTATCCGTATTACGCCGTCTCTGGATTCCCGGGAGCCGGAAAGACATCGCAATATGCCTCCCCTAGAATCGAATTCGACCGTGTCGTCAGAACTGCCTTCATCCGCTGGAATGCTGACAGAACTGCTTTTCAGAAGCCAGGGCTTTCCAGCACCCTGATCGCTGAAGACCATGGAGAGATTGCGCGAAAAGAAGAGCGGGATTCCGCGTTCGCCCTCGATCTGCATGTAGATCCTCGTCCTCTCCATATACTGGCTTTTTCCACCATGGGATCCGGCAAAGCGAAGCAGAACAGGCTCTGTGCCAGCTTTGCCTGGCTCCAGCGGCTTCACTGTGAAAAACTCCGAGGGCTCCTCGAATTGGACATCCTGCATCGTGAGATTAAGGCTTGAGCAGGAAGCGCAGAAGATGGCGGCTAGGGACAGCAGAGCAATTCTGACAAGTTCAGTAGCGGCACTCCGGACTGATGCTGAAGCAAACAAAATTTTTCCTGTCATATTTTCTCCTGTTCAACATGCGTTCAGTATTCCGCCAGCTAGGATTACATCAATATCGTCCGCTGTAAGACTGTGCTTGAGAAGGAGTTCCAGCTTTGCTCCATCCTGCTTTTCAAGCGTGGTGCCAAGAGTCTCTCCGACGCGCAGGGACTTGCGAATTTCGCAAATTCTTAACGCGTCGCCCTCTGAAATGCGCCCATAGTCCGAGTCGTCGGCGAAGGCCAGCGGCAGGATTCCGAAGTTCAGCAGATTCGCCGCATGTATCCTCTCGATGGACTTTGCAATCAGAACTCTGATGCCGAGGTACATCGGACATATTGCAGCGTGCTCCCTCGAGGAGCCCTGTCCATAGCTTTCCCCTCCTACTATTATTCCACTCAAGCCCATGCCTTTCGCCTCGAGAGCTCTCTCGCTGAAGCTTTTCCTGCCTTTTTCGTTGAAGCAGTCGAAGACGTAGTTCGCATAGACAGGGATATTGCTTCTGAACTTCAGAAACTGCCCGGCAGGCATTATGTGGTCTGTAGTTATCTTGTCGCCTGTCTTGATTATTACGCGTCCGTCAATGCTTTCCGGCATGGGGGTGTTGACTGGCGGCCGTCCAATCGTGGGCTTTCTTATTATCTCGATTTTCTCGCCGTCCGGCCGAATGATCATCTCGTCGTCAACAAGAAATTTTGCCGGACTTTTGATTGTTGGAAACGGGATTCCGAGGGATGCCGGATCTGCTACGACGCCTTTGAGAGCGGCTGTGGCGGCGACTGCCGGGCTCACGAGGTATGCCTTGTCATTTTTTGTGCCTGTGCGTCCTGCGAAATTCCTGTTGAATGTGCGCAGGGAGACGGTGTTGTCTGCAGGGCTCATCCCCTGTCCTATGCAGGGGCCGCATGCGGATTCGAGAATTCTCGCGCCCGAAGCGATCAGAGATGCCAGCGCGCCGCTTTTGCCAAGCATTGACAGGACTTGGCGGCTTCCTGGAGCAATCGAGAGGGAAACGTTTTTGTGGACTGTCTTTCCTTTGAGCATCTCTGTCACGAGCATGAGATCCGCATATGAGCTGTTGGTGCATGATCCGATGATCACCTGATCCACGGGAATTCCAGACAGCTCCGAAATGCTTTTGATCTTGTCGGGGCTCGAAGGACAGGCGGCAAGGGGTTCGAGTGTGGAGAGATCAATTTCAATGAGCTCGTCGTATTCGGCATCTGGATCTTTTTCGAGCAAAACCCAGTCTGAAAGCCTGCCCTGGGCCTTGAGAAACGCCTTCGTCATTTTGTCCGAAGGAAAAATGGAGGAGGTCACGCCAAGCTCTGCACCCATGTTGCAGACGGTTGCGCGCTCTGGAACCGAAAGCGACGGAAGGGCATCTCCAAAATATTCGACAAGCTTTCCCACATTTCCTTTCGTGCTCAACGTCTGAAGCATTTTGAGGATGATGTCTTTGGCGGAGACCCAGGGACGGAGTTTTCCGGAAAGTTTGACTCCTACGACATGCGGGTAGCTCATTCTGAAAGGCTTGCCGGCCATCGCGAGCGCGACATCGAGGCCGCCGGCGCCGATGGAAAGCATTCCAAGCCCGCCTCCGGTCGGAGTATGGGAGTCGGATCCGAGGAGAGTTTTGCCCGGCGCACCGAAGCGCTCGAGGTGCACCTGGTGGCAGATGCCGTTTCCGGGACGGGAAAATAGCACACTCTTCGCCTGGGCGACGGTCTGCAGATAAAGATGATCGTTCCTGTTTTCGGGGCCGTTCTGGGACATGTTGTGGTCAACGTAGGAGACCGAAAGCTCCGTCCTGACCTTCTCAACGTTCATGGCTTCGAGCTCGAGATAAGCCATAGTGCCAGTCGCGTCCTGGGTCAGCGTCTGATCAATTTTAAGACCTATTCTCGCGCCGGGCAGGGCTTCGCCCGAAAGCATGTGTCTTTCAATTATTTTCTGAACAAGCGTTCCTCTTGCCATTTCTGTTCTCCTCTCAGCTCAAAAAAATAAAGTTTCACCCTTAAATAATGTCTCAACCTTGATATAATGACAGACTGCCGGATCTAGATTCCAGGTGGAAGCGTCAGTATTGCCGCATGTTGCAGTTTTTGGCGGAGAGAACTCCGCGTTTGCTTGACTCGACGAAATCAACGAACTCCTTCACTTCCGGAATCATCTGCAACTCGTTCTTTATCTGCTCGATCGAACTTTTAACAGTGTTGGTGCCTCTGTAAAATATCTTGTAGATGTCCTTTATGCTTCTGATCGTCTCATTGGACATTCCACTGCGCTGAAGTCCTATCACGTTGGGACCCTGCGCGGGACCGTTTCTGCCATGTCCTATCATGAATGGGGGCAGGTCAACAGATATTGCGGAGCATCCGCTCAGGACTGCGAGACGCCCCACCCTGCAGAACTGGTGGATGGCGGCTATCCCCGAAATCAGACAGGAGTCGTTGATCTCCACGTAGCCTGCGGCAAGGGAGCAGTTCGCCATGATTATCTTGTTGCCAATTTTGCAGTTGTGCGCAATGTGCGAATTTGACATGAAAAAATTGCCGTTGCCAATCACTGTCTCAGTTTCCGGCTTTGTTCCGACATTTGCGGTGAAGCCCTCCCTGAAGACATTGTCATTGCCAATAATCAGGAATGAGCGCGTTCCCGGCTTGTAACCCAAATCCTGCGGATCGCCGCCCAGCACAACATGCGGATATATGTGGTTTCTCTCGCCAATCCGGGAGTATCCCCTCACGACGGAATGAGTCTCAATCACTGTTCCAGCGCCAATTTTCACGTCGGGGCCTATGATGCAGTACTCGCCAATATGCACGTCTTCGGCTATTTCGGCGTCTTTGCTTACAATCGCTGTCGGATGAATCACTGTCATTTTGCTTGCTCCATATTTTTTGCATTAAAAAGAACTTAGTCGCTTGTTTTTCTTTTTCAAAGGAATATCTTATCTATTCGGCATTTATATTTTGCCATGAACTGAATGCTAAACATAGTCAAAAATGGAGGCGTTATGGCGCATAAAAAAGGACAGTCGAGCAGTAAGAACAACCGCGACAGCAATCCGAAAATGCTTGGGATCAAGGCGTACGGCGGGGAATCCGTCAGCGCCGGAAGCATAATCGTCAGACAGCGCGGCACAAAGTTCTGCCCCGGAAAGAATGTCGGATGCGGGAGAGATTTCACGCTTTTCGCCCTTGCAGACGGCAAGGTCACCTTCACCAAGAACGGCCGTGTCGTGAATGTGCTCCAGTCCTAGGACAGGGATCGCTCGGACAGATCCACAGCAAAGCAATTCAAGCCCGGTGTAATTCTCCGGGCTTTTTTACATCATCATGTTTGTAGACAAAGCCACAATAAAAGTCAAAGGCGGAATCGGCGGAAACGGCTGTTGCAGTTTCCGCAAGGAGAAATACGTCCCAAAGGGCGGTCCAGACGGCGGAAACGGCGGCAGGGGAGGCGATGTCATGCTCGTCGTCCATGAGGGGGAGCAGAGCCTTGTTGACTACGTCTTCAACAGGCACTTCGAAGCCGAAAAGGGCGAAAACGGAAAAGGCAAGGACAGGCACGGCAAAGCTGGCAGGGATCTCGAGCTGAAAGTTCCACTTGGAACCATTGTGCGGGATGCCTCGAGCGGCGAGACGATCTGCGACATGAGCCAGCCAGGCCAGGTTTTTCTCATCGCCAAAGGCGGAAGGGGCGGCAAAGGCAACAGATGCTATCTCAGCAACTGGAACAGGGCGCCGCTCGATCACGAGCCCGGCCAGAAGGGCGAAGAAAAAGAAATAGAATTCGAGCTCAAAACGATTGCGGACGCCGGGCTGGTAGGCTACCCGAACGCCGGCAAATCAACCCTTCTAAGGGCGATTTCAGACGCGCATCCGAAAGTCGCTCCATATCCTTTCACAACCCTGCATCCCGTTGTCGGGGTTCATGAATTCGACGACTTCAGCAGGCTCACGGTCGCCGACATTCCGGGCCTCATTGACGGAGCTCACATGAATGTCGGGCTCGGACACGAATTCCTCAAGCACATAGAACGGACAAGGGTGCTGGTCTATGTCCTCGACGCGGCGGGTTCGGAGGGGCGCAGTCCCCTGGACGATTTCCTCTGCCTCCAAAAAGAGCTTGAAATGTATATGAAGGGACTCTCGAAAAGACCTTCAATCGTAGTCGCGAACAAAATGGATTTGCCCGATGCCGCCGAAAACATCGAAATCCTCAGAAAAAAGCTTCCCGATCTGCGCGTTATTCCAGTTTGCGCGGTCAGCGCCGACAACGCCCAGGAACTGCTCGGCGAACTGAAGACAATTTGCCACGATCATAAGACACCTTCATTTTAACGCTCTCTCTCTGCATGTTTACTCTTTTAGATATTAGGATTTCGGATTTGGGTTGCGGGCGTAGCCCGCCTTAGGTTCTGTTGCGAAACAACTTTGGCACGGGCACCAGAATATCAATTTCAAGGAATGAGAAATCTGTATATCGAGATATGTTAAATGGCGAATAATGCTGAAAGTTATAATCTGCCGCCGCCGGAACGGCGAGAGT
>DYRX01000422.1 GCA_020718525.1 Victivallis vadensis | reverse complement strand
TAAAAATTTGGATTGTCAAAATTCTAAACTTATTAAAGACAAAAACATGTGACAAAAACATGTGGATTTCAAAGATATTCTGTTTTAAACATTAGAATTTAAAAATTTGAGATAGTTTAGTGCTTAGATATTAGAATTTCGGATTTAAGAGCTTTTTCGAGTTTTTACCCGGAAATCTGAATAACAAATTTGGTAATGCGTCAGTTTTTATTGGTAATGCTCGATAGAATGCTGAAATTTGCGCCGGCCTGAATCCTCGAAAAAATCTTTCATTTTTTTTCAAAATCTTCTTGACATGCCGTTCAGGCGCATTTATCTTATATCCTATTTAGGATAAAAGATAGGATTTGACATGGACGAGAAGACGAGAAGGAATGAATGGATGAAGAAGGCCGGCGGGCTTTTCCCGGCCGCGAAGGGATCCCTGAGGGAGGTGCTCAGAAACTGCTCTCGCCCCTCCTGCGGGACATGTTCCTCCGGAAAAAAGCACCGCGCCTGGCTCTTCACCTGTTATCTCGACGGGAAACAGCGTTCCAAGCATGTGCCGAAGTCCGCGGTGAAAGAACTGAAGAAGGCGCTGGCGAACGGACGCAGGATGGAAAAGGCCATGGTGCTTTCCGCCCTCGGGCTCATCGATGGAAGCAGGGAAAGGTGAACACGCTTCAGTGATCAGAGACAAGACATACAGGCTGCTCGCGAAGATCGCCGAGCAAGAGAGAATGATAGCGATCCTCAGCGCATCCGCCCGCAGGGGGGAGGAGGCTGTATCCCAGGCCGAAGCGGAGCGCTCCAGGCGGCACGAACTGCTGAAGCTGCTGTGCGAGACGGAAGTCAGACTGTCCTACGCCGAGAAGGAGATAAGGATTCTCAAAATACGGCTGCGCGAGAACGAGGACGCTCAGGCGCTCGCGGAGGAGAGGCGGAAGCGCATCGAAGAGCTTGAAATGCTTCTCAGCGTACGCCTCAAGCCGGAAGACCCGTTCGGGCTTTCCACTCCGTCCTCCAGAAGGATTTCGAAAAAGAATTCGAGCGAGGAAAACCGCCTGAAGAGGGGGGGAGCCAGGATCGGCCACAGGGGAAGCGGAAGGAGGAGAATAACTGAATCCGAAGCCGACCGCGTGCTTCCGGTGGACGGAAAAATCCCGCCCTGCCAATGCGGCGGATTCTGGCTCGACGGCGGGATCGCGGAACATTCAGTCAGGCGCTTCATACCTTCCAGGATGGAAAACATCCTCTACAGGAAAAGGATCAGCATATGTTCGTGCTGCGGCAGGCAGGCCGAAAATCCGACTCCGGGAGCGATGCCGGGATGGATGTACGACAACGGAGCCGTCGCCAACGCGCTCGTCGAGCACTATCTGCACGGCGCCACGGCGGGCGCCGTCGCGAGAAAAATGGGGATCGGCAGAGGGACTTTCTTCGGAATCGCGCACAGGACGGCGGGCATGCTGAAACCGGTTTTCGAAAAGCTGCTTGAGGAACTCCGCCTCTGCCGCGTTATCCACGCCGACGAGACGGGATGGACGATGGACGGGACAAAGGCCTACGCGTGGCTTTTCGCGAACCGCGACTTCAGAATTTTTCTCTTTCGCGGAACCAGGTCTTCGGATGTCCCGAAGGAGGCGCTCGGAGAGAATCCGGAGCTTGTCCTCGTGACCGACCGCTACAGCGGCTACTCGCCCTTGGACGTGGAGCATCAGTACTGCTTCGTCCATCTTCTCAGGGACGTCAAAAAGGAGGAGAAGAATTTTCCGGACGACCAGGAGGTGCTTTCGTTCGCGGCCGAGATGAAGCCGCTGCTGTCGGAGGCCATCGCGCTGAGACGCCTGAATCTCAAGCCTGAAGAATACACGGCGACGGCCGAGAAACTCAGAACAAGGATAATGGAACTGTGCGTCCGCAAGGCAGAACATCCGGCAGTCCAGTACATTCAGAACATATTCAAGGACAACGAGCAAAGACTTTTCAAGTGGACTCGGTCTCCCGATATTCCGGCGGACAACAACTTCGCCGAAAGGGAGCTGAGACCCACGGTGATAGCCAGAAAAATCAGCTTCGGCTCCCAGTCGGAAAAGGGAATGGCAACAAGGGAAATCCTCATGAGCGTCCTGCACACGGCCAGGTGCAGAGGATACGACCCTGTGGAATTCCTCCGGAATGCCATGGACAAACTTTCCATTGATAAAAATACGGACGCTTCAACCCTCGCCCCAAAAATCAGAAAAGCGGACACTTCATGAAGACCGCCCGGTCTTCGCGCAATATCCGAAATTTATTTTCGGCAGACAAAAGCGGCGACAAATCTGCCATCCGCGGAAACAGATGACGAACCTCTTCAGAATCCTGTCCGCACCTCCATTTTTTTGCAAAACCAATAAAGACTGACGCATTACCAAAAAAATGGAAAAAAAGCCGGAATTTGTTCGGAAAGTGCTCTCCCTCCCCCGA
>DYRX01000421.1 GCA_020718525.1 Victivallis vadensis | reverse complement strand
ATCGAAGCATATGGACTGTGGTTTTGGCAGAAGGCTGATTTCTGGAATGGCGGCGACAAGTATCCGGTCTCCTTCGATGGCAATAGTTTCATCGCCGTTCACATATCCAGGTATTTCGGAGGATTCCATTCCGCGCATTGGCTCGTGAGAGATGGCGAACAGTTCTACATCTCCAAGGCATCTTTCGGGAAATACGTATCCATTGACAACAAAGATGAAAATAATTTTATTCTACGTAAAACGCACATTTTGAAGCCATTGGAAAGCGAATGGGCGGAATATGCCCCCGCTCCGCCACACGACATCGCTTTCAATCCGGCATCTGCGAAATTCGCAAAAAAGGACTTCAAAAACATCACAGCGGTCGGATGGCTAATTCGCCGCGAGCTGAGCGGACCGGAGAAGGTCTATTCGAGCCTTAGACCACCATTCGCCATGAAATGGAGCGCGTTCAGATGTGACGCAGTCGTGTCTGCTCCCAAAGACCAGGATTCGTTTTACGTGCCAATGATTCGCTTGAAGGACCTCGGACTCTCGTTTTCTCGGGACGAAATAACGTTCCAGCAATGGGAGAAAGTCAGAAGGGCATCGGTGACGAACCAGTATTGCTACGATCTTGGCGATTTGAACTATTCCTTCGTCCGCGACGAATCCATGGGCTCGATGCGGGCGGACGATCTTGCACACTGCGCCCTTGAGCCGGTGACTGACATCGAGTGGATTGACGCTGTCACATTCTGCAACGCACTCTCCGAGCTCGAAGGCCGGGAGCCTTGCTACTACACGGACGCTGAATTCAAGAATGTCTTGCGCCGCCCCATTGACCGGGCGATGAAGGAAAAATGGAATGAGCGACCGACAGTGCATTGGAAAGAAAACGCCGAGGGCTATCGTCTGCCTAGTGCCGCCGAGTGGATGAGGACGGCGCGCAAGCCCATCCCCAGACTTGAAGTGCAAAAATCCAATCGCACGACATTCGCCGACTCGCAAAATGGGGACGAACTAAGAGACATGTTCGGGAATGTCTGGGAATATGTATGGGACTCGGAGGAAAATATGATTGACGAAGACAAGGCGGAAGCTCACTTGCTCTTAGGAGGCTCCTTCTGCCCGGCAAATTCGCCTCCGAAAAATACTCTTTGTCCCTTTCCTGAAAAGCCCTATCAAGGCCATTATGCGACAGGCTTCCGAATCGCGAAAGGAAAACGGGATTCATCAAAATTTTCCGATGCTGCTGCGATCCCCTCTTGGATGGTCCGCAAAGATGCAGTGCTTCACCCTTTGAAGCCAATGGACAAAAAGACCCTTTTTGAAATTTTAACGAAGGAAATCCAGCTTATCAAAGTCGTTAACGCAGGAAGGGCGAATGAAAGCGACTTCACAGATCCTGTTGACAATGAAGATGCCAGAAAAAGACGTGCAACTGCTGATGCTGAAAACCGGAAATTTCTCGGAAAAATAAGCGAGGAGCAGTATCGCAAGATCTTGGAGGAAAACAAGATCGAGGTTAAACCAAGAACTCCGTACGATCTAAATATCGGAAAATGCGAAGTTCCATACAGTGCGTGGAAACTCGTCAAAGCTTGGGCTGAAAATAATGGATATTCCTTCAACTATTCTGGCGATATGGGAAGTTCCAGGCATTCCACAGACAAATGCGCCAGCCACTCGCAGGACGAGCCGGTGACTTCTATTTCCTGGCATGATGCCCTTGTCTTCTGCAATGCGCTTTCAGAAATTTTTGGCAAAAGCCCAGCTTACTTCAATGACGCGGAAAAAAAATATCCATACAAAAACGCGATTCTTTTCAGGCTCGACATGTTTGACGCAAGAAATGGCACGCCAATTCTCCCATGGGAAGCTTCTTCAGGAAAAGCAAAAGGCAGGACTGCTCATTCCGGAGCTGGCGTCAAAATCTTTTTCGACGGAGCATCAAACGGATTCCGACTTCCTACAAACGAGGAGTTCAAATTGGCGGAAGCCTCCGGAGAATGCGTCTCCACGGATTGCGAATGGACGGCGGCAAATTCTGGCGATAAGACTCAGCCAGTCTTGTGCAAAACTGGCGAAGGCTCGCGGCTTTCAGGCATGCGCGGAAATGTTCTTGAATGGGGCTGGGACAGCGATACGCAATATTTCAATCCGCAGAACTCGATCTACGAAGTCAACGGAAGCGGATACTTTTACGAGGGGGAGAAGGCTCCGCGCAAGAAGGAATGGTTTTACACGGATTATCCCGCAAATGCAAAATCAATCATAGGAATAAGGGTTTCATCAAAATGAAAAACGGCAAAATCGGCCATAACAGGGAACCGTGGCAATGGTGTCGGACTGATTGCAGGAACCATGATGGCAAGGATATAAACGTTCTGAGTATTGGGTATTAACGCAATCAACAGGAGAAAAAATTGTGAAAGTATTGTTCTTTCTGTGTTCAGTGGCAGTTCTT
>DYRX01000420.1 GCA_020718525.1 Victivallis vadensis | reverse complement strand
CCTACTCGAGGCATCTCAACACTTGCGGCGGAGAAAAAATGCGTATAGTAGATAGTGCAACGCCCTGGGGGTCGGTCATCCAACCCATCTGCACCCTGAAGGGGTGCGACAATCCCACATTTCTCCGCTTTGCGGATGCTCATACTCTCGCGTTGATTATGTCACGCCCCTTCAAGGCTCAATCCTCGTCTGGTCTCATTCCCAGGGCATTGCCCTGGGCTGGTATGTCGCGGCCTTTCAGGCCTGATGCATGCCTCGCTGTCTTTGGCTGGCGAACCAGATTTTCGCGTGAAAATCTGGTTTATACTCGTTTAGGGGCTGTTGAAAAGGATTCCAATCCGACAAAGACAGAGAACAACAGCAAACTCAAATGATATATTGTCAAATCATCCAATCTTATTTTTAATTTCTTGAAGAATCCTAGCAAAGACCTTGAAATTCCGGAGATTCTGTTATATAATTAATGACAGATATGACAGAAAAACAACCAATGTATCACTTATAATGACACATTTGAAAACAAGAAAGATCAAGGAGAGGATACGCAACATGGTCTTCTCCAGGAGCGCCGGAGTGGCGCTGGATCTTCCCTCTGTCCGGGAACTTGCAACTACCTTCGATTCGAGCAGGATAACCATACAGAAGGTCATTGACGAACTAAAGCATGAAGGCATTGTCGAGAGCCATCCACGTCGTGGGCTCTATGTCTCCAGGTCTTTGGCGAGATCTGTCAAGGTCGGCAAATATATTTTTGTTTCTCCCTACGATCTGAAGGAGCTTGAAAGATCCCAGACTTTCCCCTATGCGATACTTAAAACGCTTAGGAGCAGATTCGAGCGGGAGGGGCTATCATTGGTCTGTCTGGACAGCCGTCGTCTCGACTCGGTTGGACTTCTGGGAAAAATTGGAAGGACAAGCTTTGATGCAATCATTGCTCTCGAGACTGGCAACGAGATTCTTCTTAACGAACTGCTCTCCTTCGGGAAGTCAATCATTTCTCTGGACAGGGATTTGAGCTCCCTCGGAATTCCATCCTTCGTCTTCGACAACCTCTGGGGCGCCTTCGAAGCTACAAGAGCTCTAATAGCGGCAGGTCACGAAAGAATTGCCGCATTTGTAAGAAATGAAGGGCGGACGGCAGTGAACGGAGCATATCTCGATCCTGCGGACAATGATCGAATAAACGGATACAAGCTCGCAATGAGAAGCGCAAAGCTCGATCCCCATATTGTGACAGTTTCAGCTCAGCCTGAGACTCTCAAATTGGCTCTCATGGAGATACTCGGGAGAAAGCAAAGACCCACCGCGATCTTTTCCTATCACCATTTTCTCAGCCTTGAACTGATCTCTTCTCTCAAATCTCTCGGATATCAGATCCCCGAGAACATGAGCATAATTGACTTTGACGGAGCCGGATACGAATTCTCGCCTGGACGTTTCCTTTCGACAGTCCAGCTCGACCACGAGAGCCTGGCAAATTCGGCGGCAGACTATCTCCTCGATGAATCCGCGAGAGGCTGTCTGAAAAAAGTGATAGAACCAAAGATTTTGCTTGCAGATTCAATCGGACTAATTGACAAGGAGACTCAAGTATGAAGGCTAAAAGATCCATCTTCTCTTTTACTCTCATCGAGCTTCTAGTTGTCATTGCAATCATTGCAATACTCGCATCTCTGCTCCTGCCAGCCCTCAGAGGAGCCAAAGACATGTCCCACAACATCGTCTGCGCCAACAATCTCAAGCAATTGTATCTGTTCTCCCAGTATTACATTGACGACTACAACGACCGTTTCCCTTTCGGATCAACTGGCAACACGGCACAGCCTTATGGACTTTGGTCATATTTGTTAAAGAAAGTAAATGGCGGGACAAAAGCTCCCAGCTCCTGGTTTTTCCTATACAATGCCGGATATTTCGACAAATCTGCCCTGTCACTCTATTGTCCAGCCAATCTTACACTGAAGAGCGGTGTTTATCAGTGCCAATACAATACCAGCGTCAACCCTTGGCCCGCAAAATTTTCTTCTATCTCCACCTGGCTCGCCGATGCAAATCAGACAAGAAGCTCCTACTGCATGCGCCCCTGCAAGCGAATTGGCGGTGCTACATGGAATGCAGGAAGCTCTCCAGCGCTTTTCGATGTATCAGATGGGATGAAACTCAATACTCTGTCCCTAACGGCCTCTGGTACCCACGCGACGATAAATTCCTGAGAATGAGAAAAAACTTCACGAGCGGAGATGCCATCATGTGCGACTTCGGCTATAACTATCAGCACTCGTTACCGGTGCTGAAAACAATCGCAGATAAAAATCCCTCGTTTTGAAAAAATAAATTGATGATGCAAATTCCCGAGGTCACCACAACCTATAAAAGGAAAGAGCATCATCATGAGCAACCTACAGCTTGTTTTGGGAGTTGACAAGGACAATCCGATATTTTCCATATA
>DYRX01000419.1 GCA_020718525.1 Victivallis vadensis | reverse complement strand
ATGACTCACCTTCTGCTCCTGATACGCTCCTTCACAATGCTCCAGGGAGATCCCGAATCAGGATTCAGATGGTAAGCATCAAGCCGGGAGTCCAGCTCAACTTTCTCAGCTTCGGTCAATGGGACTGACTGAGGAACTTCGACAACACTGTCCCAGATGTCTCCTGCAAGCTGGATGCGCTCAGAAACGCTGAGACTAAGAATGTCGGATTTTGCTATTGTTAACGTGCTCATGATTCTTAAAATAAACCTTTTCGTGATTTTTTCAATTTCCTTTTCGAACAGCGCAGGTCGCACGCTGTCAAGCGTCGCCGGCATCTACTGGTTCTGCCTTTCCTTCTCTCTGCTACTTCAACAGTTGCAGAACGAGATTATTCACACTGCATCCTTCATTAAAATAAGCAGAGACGGATGAAACGCTATTCGGAAGCCTTTAGCGAGGCTCCGGCATTCCAGGAATAGTAGATTAAGCCGCTTTTGTCGAATTTGTGCCGCTTTGTGCCTGTCAAAGTCATCTGAATTGCGCCTGAAGACGCATTTCCGAAGACAAACTGCGCATCGAAGCGGATCTCCTCGATGATCTTGCCTTTCGAGTCCGTTTTTGCCGTAGTCAAATTCAAGATGTTTGTTCCGGAATTCGGGAGAGGAGTCCCCTGCACTGAAACTTCGAAAACCCTTTTTTTGCCCCATTTGAGAACTATTTTCCTAAGCTTCTTCTTTCCTGTAGAGTCATATTGGATGAAGGTCGCCGAGCCCCGTTCGGAAATTGTTTCGAGCTTGTAGCCCTTTTTCTGTGCGTCCGAGAGGGCGGCGGCAAAAACGACGTATTTTCCGAGCGATATGAAGAACTGCGTGTCTTCGCCGGAATCCCAGTTGAAGCTCTCAGGCAAGGTCATTTTCGCGCTGAAACTGTATCGGTCTCTCACAGAGGAAGAGGACTCATTCCTTGTTGTTTTCACGCTAGCCTTGCCAAAGGACATCGCCTCGGCGAGGATGAATTCCGCCTTGAGAGAAAGATTTTTGTCCGGATTGAGCACTGAGAGAGGGTTCTCTTTGGAATACTCCGCACCAGTGTCCGAATTCCAGACATCGAGTCTGAATCCCGGCGACGGGATGCCTGTCACAGGACTGCCGGAGGCGGCAGGAAGGACGCTTTGTTCGAGATTTCCCTCCAATGCTCCGTTTTCAGAAGAAGTGAAGACGATGTCAAAGGCGCCAGCAGGCTTCTGAGCGAAAAGGGCAGTCAGAGACATATCTTTCTGCAAGTTTTTGATGACCAGGGGGTTGTCTGTGAAAGTTCCTGCGCCTGCAATCTTCCATTCAGAAAAAATGAAACCATCCGAGGGGACGGCTTTGACCGATGCTGTATTTTGACCTGCGTCAAGAATTTGCATCGTATTCCCGGAGACCACGCCATTCTCGCCTGAGGCAAAATCAACCCGATAGACAAACTGCGGCCGCACTTTGAAGTTTGCAGTCAACTGAGTGTCGGAAACGATGTTTTCGACCGAGATAGTCTCAGATTTTGAATATTCCGCCCCTCCGGCATAAGTCCAGTTTTCAAAGCTCTGTTCAAAGTCAGGCACTGCACTTACAGGCGTTGTGCTTGAGCCGTAGTCAACTGTCTGCGGATTTGTTCCGCTTATTGTTCCGCCGCCTCCGGCAATAAAAGTAACCGTAAACCGATCTATTGCGAAATTCGCAGTCACGGAGAGATTTGCAGTTACATTGGAATCTGTGCGGGGATTGCTTGCGTTACCATCGCTCCAGCCAACAAAGTGGTAGCCGGTGTCCGGAACTGCCTGTACAGGCTTTCCGCTTGCGCCGTGCTCGACTGTCTGAATGATTTCCGAAACAGGATCTGACAAGTCAGACGAATCGGACGGGTCAGACAAGTCAGCTTGTTCTAGAAGCGAGACTTTCCCATTTGCTCCAGCCGTGTAAGTCAAGGTGTATGTGCTGACTGAGAAATTCGCAGTCACAGAAATATTTGCAGTCACGTTCAAGTCTGTGCGGGGATTTTCGGTGCTTCCATCGCTCCAAGCGACGAAGCTGTGGCCTGTGTCTGGAACTGCCTGGACTGGCTTTCCGCTCGCGCCATGCTCGACTGTCTGAATGATTTCCGAAACAGGATCTGACAAGTCAGACGAATTGGACGGGTCAGACAAGTCAGATTGATCGAGAAGCGACACTTTTCCATTTACACCTGCAGTGTAAGTCAATGTGTATGTGTTAATTGCGAAATTCGCAGTTACGGAGAGATTCGCAGTGACATTGGAGTCTGTGCGTGGATTGCTGGTGTTTCCGTCGCTCCAGGCGACAAAGTGGTAGCCAGTGTCCGGAACTGCCTGGACTGGCTTTCCGCTCGCGCCATGTTCGACAGTCTGAATGATTTCCGAAACAGGATCTGAAAAATCAGACGAATCGGACGGGTCAGACAAGTCAGATTGATC